>NZ_PSVI01000019.1:0-26849 GCF_002931415.1 Rathayibacter sp. AY1E8 | reverse complement strand
AGACGTCCGTACTTCCGGTAGACGTACTGGATCACCTCCTCGCGCCGCTCCGAGTCGAAGTCGACGTCGATGTCGGGCTCCTCTTCGCGGATGCTGGAGAGGAACCGCTCGAACGGCAGGTCGTAGAAGATCGAGTCGACCGCCGTGATGCCCAGGACGTAGCAGACCGCCGAGTTGGCGGCCGAGCCGCGTCCCTGGCAGAGGATGCCGTTCCGCTTGGCGTAGTGGACGATGTCGTGGACGATCAGGAAGTAGCCCGGGAAGTCCTTCTGCTCGATCACCGCGAGCTCCTTCTCGAGGCGCGCGAGGACGTCGGCGTCGGCGCGGGGGTACTTGGCCGGCACGGCCTCGCGCACGAGCTCGCGCAGCCAGCTCATCGAGGTGTGCCCCTCGGGGACCTCCTGGCGCGGCAGCCGGGGCCGGACTCGGCCGAGCTCGAAGGCGATCTCGTCGGCGACGCGCACCGTGTTCTCCACGGAGCCGGGGTAGCGGCCGAAGCGCTCGGCCATCTCGGCACCGGAGCGCAGGTGGGCGCCGCCCGCTGCGGGGAGCCAGCCGTCCATCTCGTCGAGGCTCCGGCGTGCTCTGACCGCGGCGAGGGCCGTCTGGAGGGGGCGCTCCTCCGGCCGGGCGTAGTGCACGTTCCCGGTGGCGACCGTCCGCAGCCGGAGCTTCTCGGCGATCGCCGCCAGCTGGTCGTTGGCGCGCGAGGCGAGGGGATCCCCGTGGTCGTACAGCTCCACGAGGACGTTGGCGGGACCGAAGAGCCGGACGAGCTCGCAGACCTCCTGCTCGGCCGCGGCCACTCCTGCGGCGGCGAGCGCTTGACGGACCGCTCCCTTGCGGCAGCCCGTCAGCACGATCCAGTGGCCGTCGGCGGCGCGCGCGAGCTCCTCGAGGTCGTAGCTCGGCTTGCCCTTCTCGGCTCCGGCGAGCTGGGCGGTGGTGATCGCACGGGCGAGGCGGTGGTAGCCCTCCTCGCGGCGCGCGAGGACGAGCAGGTGGGTCCCCTCCGGATCGGCGACCCCGTTCTGAGGCGAGGTGAGCCCGATCGAGAGCTCGGCTCCGAAGGCCGTGCGGACGGCGTGCCCCTGCGCGGCCTCGGCCATCCTCACGATGCCGTAGAGGCCGTCGTGGTCGGTGAGCGCGAGAGTGTCGATGCCGAGCCGGACCGCCTCCTCGACCAGCTGCTCCGGCTTGCTCGCCCCGTCGAGGAAGCTGAAGTGGGAGTGGGCGTGCAGCTCGGCGTAGGGCACCGGATGAGCCGGCGGCCGGACGTCGTCCCCTGCCACGTAGGCGGGGCGCTTGTGCGACCAGGCCGGACTGTCGCCGCCGTCGCCCCGGACGACCGTGCCGTCGGCGCGCTTGCCGCTGGAGAGGCGGCGCTCGAACTCCGACCAGGGGATCGGCGGGTTGTTCCAGCCCATCGGGGCTCCTTCGGTGCTCGTTCGCGGTGGTGGAGGGATGCTCCGGTTCAGTCGTAGCGGGCCTCTGCTGCCCAGACCCCGTCGAGGCAGAGCAGCAGCCAAGCGACACCGGCGGCGTCGACCACCTGGAAGCGGTCGTAGCGGACGGCGGTGCTCGGATCCCACCAGCGCTCGTCGATCGGCCAGGGACCCGCCCATCCGGCGAGGGGCTCCAGGCGTGCCTGAGAGGTCCCGGGGGTGAAGTAGGCGGGCACGGAGCTGAGGGCGCCGCGCTCGTCGACGGCGACGGGTTCGCCCCTCGGTCCGTGGACCAGCACGGCCGCGGGCTCCGCGAAGACAGTCGGCGGAAGGGGCGGCGGCAGAGAGCCGGGCCAGGGCAGGGTCCTCGGCCGTGCGTCGCCCGGCTCCCGGTCGCCCCAGGGGATCAGATGCTGGCGGTCGCGGAGGGATCGACCCCCTCCGATCGACGCGGTCATCACGGCCTCGTGCCCGAGCATGCTCTGCACGCGGCTCAGCCCGTGGTGGACGCGCTCCTCCGGAGCGGTGCCCCAGAGACCCTGCTCGTGGTTGCCGATCGCGTCGACCGCCTCGGGCTCGACGCACAGCCGCGAGATCGGAGCTCCGAGACCGGTGTCGATCTCCCCGCTGCCCTGCAGCTGCCAGCGGACCCGGTCGAGCACGTCGCCCGGGGTGAACCATCTCGGGTGCAGCCAGCTCCGGGAGGAGACCTCACCGCGCTCGCTGACGACCTCGATGCGGATGGCGGTCGCGACCAGCTGTGCGCGGGTGAGCCCTGCGACGAACTCCTCCGCGGGGACGCGGAAGGCGAAGGCGGCCTGGTCGATGCGGTCCAGAGGGGGCTCGAACTCCATCGCCCGGTCGAGACGCTCCGGCGGGAGCCGGGGCACCACCGTCTCCGACTCCGCACCGGCGGCGAGGAGGTGCGCGTGGGCGCCCTCCGGTCCGAACCGGGCGGCGACGTCCTCGCGAGGGAGGGCGGCGAAGGCGCCGAGGGTGCGGACGCCGAGTCTGCGCAGGAGCGCCACCAGGTCGTCCCCCCGGCGGGGAGCACGGGTAGGGGCTGCGACGGACTCGGTCTCGAGGGCGTCGAGCGGGAGAGGAGCGAGGAAGCCTGCCGCTGCTCCTGGGGGCACGACGGCGACGGGGCGGCCGGAGTGCTTCGCGGCGAGCTCGGAGGCGAAGAGCCCGTCGGCGATCCCGATGCGGGCATCGGGGAGACCCAGCTCGGCCAGCCGCTGCAGGATCGCCTCGGCCGCGCTCTGCTCGCTCCCGTAGTAGCGGCGCGGACCGCGGGCGCGGATCGCGCACAGACCGGGCCGGATCAGCTGGACGCCCGGGGTGATCTCCTCGAGCGCCTGGATGAGCGGCTCGAACGCCCGGTGGTCGAGCACCGGGTCGTACGGGAGGACGGCGAGACCGGTGCAACGGGACTGCGCCTCGCGCACGCGCATGCCCCGCCGGACCCCCTCCGCCCGGGCAGCGGGGGAGGAGGCGAAGACCAGGCTCTTCTCCGTGAGGGCCAGGGGGTGCTCGGCGCTGAGGCCGGCGTCGGCGGCGGCCGCGAGGAGGGGCCAGTCGGGGCACCAGACGAGGATCGTCCGTCGCAGCTCGGGTGCGCTCGCCATCTCAGACAGCCCGCTCGTGCAGGCGGCCGTGCTCGACCCGGGAGCCGAAGGCGCTCTCGACGCCGGGCATGCTCATCCGCACCGTGCGCACCCGGGTGCCGGCCCGGCCGACCACATCGACCATCGCCTCCCGGGAGCGCAGGTAGCCGTGGCCGTCGCCGAGCCCCTCCCAGCGGCTGCTGCGGATGCTGAGCCGCGCCTCGGCCTGGGGCCACTCGCCGAGGACCACGAGCGCGGCACCCCGCTGGCGCAGTCGTGCTCCCAGACGCGAGACGTCGGTCGAGGAGACGGAGGCGGGCGGACGGGTGAGCACGACGGTCAGGACATCGACCAGAGCGGCGGTGACGGTGAGCCAGTGCTCGGCCGGTGCGGGCACGAGCACCAGGCGCTCGAGGTCGATCCCCATGCCTGCCGCGGCCTCGGCCCCGAACTCCGGGACGCCCACCACGCCGCACCACGAGCCCTCGGCGGACGGGCCGGCGAGCAGCCCCATCGCCAGGCTCATCGAGCCCTCCACCGAGTAGGCGGCACCCTGCTTGAGCGTGCCGCCCGGGAGCACGGAGGAGAAGGCCGGCAGGGTGGCGAGGCTCCTGGTCTCTAGAGTGGTCGCCTGCATGTCCCGGATGCGGGACTGCAGCTCCTTCACCGACGCGAGCTGCCGCAGGAGGGGCTCTGCGGCCTCGGCCGTCTCCGCGGAGACGAGGGGTGAAGGGGGGCTCATCTGCCCATGTTCGAACATGTGTTCGAGTATGTCAATCGCCACCGACATCCACCGGCGAGCCGCTCGGACCCTTCCGCGACCGCCCGGCGAGGCGCACTGAGGAGGAGGTTCCAGACGTCCCGGGCAGTCTCGCATCCGCCTCCGACATCCCCGTCCGGGGGCGTTCTCCACCGGGTCTCGGCGAGGAAGGGCCTCCTGCCGCGCCTCTACCATGGGAGCCATGTCCGACGCCCTGCCCGACCCCGCCGACTCCGACGCCACCGCCCCGGCCGCGCCGCGCAGAAGGACCCTCGTGGTCAAGATGGGGTCCAGCTCGGTCACCAAGCAGTCGGGTCCGGATCCCGTTCTCCTGGCCAGCGCGCTCGAGAGCGCCTTCGCCGCCCGCGCGCTGGGCTGGGACGTCGTGCTGGTCTCCTCCGGCGCCGTCTCCTCGGGCCGGGCGCTCTTCGCCCGCTCGCAGGAGGAGCCGATCAGCGCCCGCCTGGCGGCAGCGGTGGGCCAGACCGTCCTGATGGGCTTCTACCGCTCGGTGGCCGAGCTCTCGGGCGCCCTGGTCGCGCAGATCCTCATCGGCGAGTCCGACCTCGCCTCTCCCCGGCAGATGGCGCACGTCGCCGAGGCGATCCGCCACGCCCTCGACGCCGGAGTCGTGCCCGTGGTCAACGGCAACGACACGATCGACTCCGCCGGCTCGGACAACGACGGCGTCGCCGGCGGACTGGCGATGCTCCTCGGGGCGGACCTTCTGCTGCTGCTCACCGACGTCCCCGGCGTCTTCGCCGGCAGCATTGCCGAGGGCGTGCACCTCGAGGAGCTGGGCATCTCGGAGCTGCGCCGCATCGGCGTGCAGAAGGGCGGTACCGGCCGAGGGGGCATCCGCTCCAAGCTGCGGGCCGCCGAGCTCGCCGCGCACAACGGCGTCTCGACCAGGATCGCCGGGGCGCGCACCCCCGAGGTCATCCTGGGCGCCCTGGGAGGGCCGGGCCCGGGCACCCTCGTCCGCGCCGTGCACGCGCATCCGCCCGTGGAGCAGCGCTGGATCTCCGGAGTGGCCACCGGCCGCGGCCGCGTCGAGATCAACCTTGAGGCCGAGCGGAGCATCGGAGCCGGCTCGAGTCTGTTCGCCTCGGGCATCAAGCGCGTCTCCGGCGAGTTCGGCGGCGGCGACGTGATCGAGGTGCGCGCCCTCAGTGGAGAGCTCCTCGCGCGCGGCGTCTCCCGCGTCTCCTCGCGTCTGCTGACCCTGGTCCGCGCACTCCGGGTCGACGAGATCGCCCGCGTCTTCGTGGCGGTCCTCGGGCATGCCGCCACGACGGCGCCGTCGGCGATTCCGGAAGGGGAGGAGAGGCCGCAGCTGACCCGCGCTCTGGAGTACGCGCGCACTCTCTCCTCCGAGCACGCGCGGGCCGTCGCGATGGAGATCGTCTCCCTCTTCCCAGCCGAGAGCATCTCGGCCCTGCTGGGACAGGGCGCGGGGGAGGGTGAGCTGGTCGAGCGCTACACCCGCCTCGTCCGCACCCTCGCCATCGTGGAGAACGAGAACCTGGCCGTCTTCCGCTCCTGACCGCCGGTGGCGCGCCACGTCTCAGTGCATTTCGCGCCTTCGCGTCATGATCGCCGTTCTACGGTGTCTTCCTGGTGATGGCGCCGCTCCTGGGCGCCCCCGACGGAACGGATCATCGATGAGCGTCCCCACTTCCACAGCCGGCCACTTCCGCGAGTCCGACATCACGCCCGAGAGCTTCGAGATCGAGCGGCTCGAGCGGCGGCTCGCCCTGCTCGAGGCCTCGATCGCCCAGGGGGAGCGGGCACTGCTGGGCCGGGTCGACCCGAGCACCGGAGATCCCCTCCCAGGCGCCTGCGGGGGGCACCGAGCCCAGCTGGTCAGCAACCTGACGACGGAGCGGGCCCTCGCCGACCGCATCCGGGAGATGCTCGCCGCTCGGAGCTGACGGGGTGCGTACGGCACGATGGGGCCATGGTCACCATCACCGTCGCCGGTCTCGCCCAGCACTTCCACCCCGCCGAGCGGGGCACCGTCCGCCTCGAGATCCGGCGCGAGTCGCGATCCCGGCCCCAGGCGCTCGCCGAGGTCACCGCCCTGCATGCGCGGATCCGTGAGGAGGCGGCCGCCGAGCAGGCGTCCGGCGCCGCCACCTGGTGGTCCTCCGATCAGATCTCGGTCTCCTCGATCCGCCGGTACATCAAGGACTCGGACGTCACGCAGCTGTTCCATGTCGCGGCCGCCGGGGTCCGGGTGAAGTACCGGGACTTCGCGGCTCTCGGGCGCTGGGTCGGCTCGATCTCGGAGGTGCCGGGGATCCAGATCTCGGGGGTCGACTGGGACGTGACGGCGGCACGACGTGCGGGCATCGAGCGCGAGGTCCGCACCGCTGCCGTCCGCGACGCGCGCGAGCGGGCCGAGGCCTATGCGGCGGCCCTCGGCCTGACCGAGGTGCGGGTGCTGACCCTCTTCGAGCCGGGACTGCGGCCGCACACGCGCATCGAGGGCGGCTCGGCGATGATGAGCCGCGCCAAGGCTTTCTCCTCTCCTGAGGAGCCGTTGGCCCTCAAGCCGGAGGACATCGAGGTCACCGCCTCGGTCTCCGCCGACTTCGAGGCGCACTGACGCGAAGACGCGACCGGGCGACCGGTTCCGCTGCGGACGGAGAGCGCCTGCCTGCACCTGCGACCCGCTGATCGTCTGTATGGCGACCCCGAGAGTCGCCCCGAGGCGACCGACCATCGGCTCCACGACGACCCCTCTCCGCCCCGATCAGCGGGCACGCGACCACCATACGTGTATTGAGGACTCCTCGGGAGCGCTGTCGCGGTTCGGCGACCGCCGTGCACACCCTCCGGGAATAGCGGGGGACCCCCGTGCGCTGAGGCAGGCATGGTCTCGCGCATCGGCTTCCTCTCCTTCGGCCACTACCAGTCCGTCCCCGGGTCTCAGACCCGCTCTGCTCGCGACGTCCTCCTCCAGACGATCGAGCTCGCGGAGGCGGCGGAGGAGATCGGCATCGACGGCGCCTACGTCCGCGTGCACCACTTCGCGCCGCAGCTCGCCTCGCCGTTCCCGCTGCTGGCGGCGATCGCCGCGCGCACCCGCCGCATCGAGATCGGCACCGGGGTCATCGACATGCGCTACGAGAACCCGCTCTACATGGCGGAGGAGGCGGCCGCCACCGACCTGATCTCCGACGGCCGGCTCGAGCTCGGGGTCAGCCGGGGATCGCCCGAGACCGCCCTGCGCGGGTCCGAGGCGTTCGGCTTCGTCCCCCCGGAGGGGATGACCGACGCCGACCTCGCCCGGCAGAAGGTGCGCATCCTCCGGGAGGCGCTCGCCGGAGCGCCGGTCGCGCAGTCGGATCCGGCGATGACGCGCCAGTCGCTCCCGCTCTCGATCGAGCCGCGCTCGCCCGGCCTCGAGGACCGGATCTGGTGGGGTGCCGGCAGCTTCGCGACCGCGCGCTGGGCAGCCGAGCAGGGCATGAACCTGCAGTCGTCGACCCTGCTCCTGGAGGAGGAGGGCGTGCCCTTCGACGAGCTGCAGGCCCGCCAGATCCGCGAGTACCGCGCCGCGTGGAGCGAGGCGGGCTGGGAGCGCACCCCGCGCGTCTCCGTCTCGCGCAGCGTCCTCCTGATCACGAGCGATCTCGACCGCCTGTACTTCGGCGGCCGCGGTGAGCAGGACCAGGTCGCCACCCTCGAGGGCGTCCGCGCCCGCTTCGGCCGCAGCTACACGGGCGAGCCGGACGCCGTCGCCGCCGAGCTCGCTGCGGACGCCGCCGTGCAGGAGGCGGACACGC
Organism: Rathayibacter sp. AY1E8; assembly: GCF_002931415.1. Lineage (NCBI taxonomy): Bacteria > Bacillati > Actinomycetota > Actinomycetes > Micrococcales > Microbacteriaceae > Rathayibacter > Rathayibacter sp. AY1E8. The sequence continues at coordinate 19,243 of NZ_PSVI01000019.1, read as the reverse complement.
TGCTGCTCACCGTTCCCAACCAGCTCGGGGTCGAGTACAACGCGCGGCTCCTGCGCACTGTCGTGGAATCGATCGCTCCGGCTCTCGGCTGGTCGCCGGCAGCAGTGGGCGTCTGACACCGAGGCTCGGTCCGTGCGGGAGGGCCCTGCGGCGCAGGAGCGCCCGTCCGCTGCAGAAGCGCCCGTCCGATGCAGCAGCCGCCCCGTCTCCTCGTGAGGAGCCGGGGCGTCTGCACTCTCCGCCAACAGCATCCCTCCCGCAGGCGCGAGGAGGGGACGGTGCCGGGAACGACGGAACCCCCCGCCTCTCCGAAGAGAGACGAGGGGTTCCGATCAGTGTGTCCGAGGGGGGACTTGAACCCCCACGCCCTATACGGGCACTAGCACCTCAAGCTAGCGCGTCTGCCATTTCCGCCACCCGGACGAGTGTTTCCTTCGACCTGCGTTTCCGCGGCCGAAGAAGACATTAGCACGGTTCCGGAGCCTCTCACGCCACCTCCCGGCCCACCGGCCTCCGCGCGCCGTCGAGCCCGCGCCGGTACCGTTGCCCGCATGTCCGACAGCATCGACAGCGCGCCCGTGACCGACAGCACCCTCGACGAGACGGCGCTCATCGCGCGCGATCTCATCCGCTTCGACACCAGCAACTACGGCGACGGGAAGGCGGAGCCGGAGCGCCCGGCCGCGGAGTACGTCGCTGCGAAGCTGCGCGACCTCGGCCTCGAGCCGGAGCTGATCGACTCCGACCCGGGACGCACGAGCGTCGTGGCGCGGGTCGCGGGGGAGGACCGCGAGCGCGGCGCGCTCGTCGTCCACGGGCACCTCGACGTGGTGCCCGCCATCGCCGACAACTGGAGCGTCGACCCGTTCGGCGGCGAGATCAAGGACGGCATGCTCTGGGGCCGCGGCGCGGTCGACATGAAGAACATGGACGCGATGATCCTCGCCTCGCTCGGCGACATCCTCCGCGAGGGGCGGCGCCCCTCCCGCGACCTCGTCATCGCCTTCTTCGCCGACGAGGAGGCGGGCGGCGTGCGGGGATCGGGATTCCTGGCCCGTGAGCGGCCCGAGTTGTTCGCCGGAGCGACCGAGGCGATCAGCGAGGTCGGCGGCTACTCGATCGAGCTGGCCGGCAAGCGCGCCTACCTCGTGCAGACGGGCGAGAAGGCGCTGATGTGGCTGACCCTCCGCGCGCACGGCACGGCGGGGCACGGCTCGCAGATCAACTCCGAGAACGCCGTCACCCGGCTGGCGCAGGCGATCGCCCGCATCGGCAGCGAGGAGTGGCCCACGCGCCTCACCGACACTACGCGCGAGCTGCTCGACGAGGTCGCCCGCCTGCTCGGCCACGACCCCCAGCGCAGCACTCCGGAGGAGCTGGCACTCGCCACCGGCACCGCCTCGCGCTTCATCGCCGCGACGCTGCGCACCACCGCCAATCCGTCGATGCTGTCGGCCGGCTACAAGGCCAACGTCATCCCGGACACCGGGGAGGCCACCATCGACGTGCGCGTCCTCCCCGGCGAGGAGGATTCGGTGCTCGAGCGGCTGAAGGTCCTCGCGGGCGAGCACGTCGAGATCCTCGTCCAGCACCGCGACATCGGACTCGAGGTGCCCTTCGCCGGCCCCCTCGTCGAGAGCATGGCCGCCTCGATCCGCCGGTTCGATCCGGGCGCCGAGGTCCTCCCGTACCTGCTCTCCGGAGGCACCGACAACAAGGCGCTCTCGACGCTCGGCATCACCGGATACGGGTTCGCGCCGCTCCAGCTGCCGTCGTCCCTGGACTTCCCGGCGCTGTTCCACGGGGTCGACGAGCGCGTTCCACTGGACGCACTAGTGTTTGGCAGGAAGGTCCTGACCGATCTCCTGCTGAGCTCCTGACGGCGCCGCGGACCGGGTCAGCACCGACCGATCCCGACCGACTGCTGGCCGACGACGCCCCAGCCCTCCTCGAAAGTGACGCATGGGCCTGCTCGACGCGCTGATCCTGGGACTCGTCCAGGGTCTGACCGAATTCCTCCCCATCTCCTCCAGCGCCCACCTCCGGATCGTCAGCGAGCTGCTGCCCGGTCTCGGCGGCCGCGACACCGGAGCCGCGTTCACCGCGATCACGCAGCTGGGCACCGAGACCGCCGTCATCATCTACTTCTGGCGCGACATCGTGCGGATCGTGTCGCACTGGGCGCGCTCCCTCGTCGGCCGGATCCCGCGCTCGGACCCGGACGCCCGCATGGGCTGGCTCATCATCCTGGGCAGCCTTCCGATCATCGTCCTCGGCCTCGTCTTCCAGGACGCGATCGAGACGACCCTCCGCTCCCTGTGGGTGGTGGCCACCACCCTCATCCTCTTCGGCATCCTGCTCGGCATCGCCGACGCGGTCGGCGCGAAGAAGCGCCGCCTGCGCGACCTCGGCGTCCGCGACGGCCTGATCTTCGGAGGCGCGCAGGCGCTCGCCCTGATCCCCGGCGTCTCGCGCTCGGGAGGCACCATCACCTCCGGCCTCTTCCTCGGGTACGAGCGCAAGGCGGCGGCGCGCTACTCCTTCCTCCTCGCGATCCCCGCGGTGTTCGGCAGCGGTCTCTACCAGCTGTACAAGAGCATCAGCGACCCGGTCGTGCTCCCGAACCAGGTCCAGGTCGGCGGGCTCGAGACCCTCGTGGCGACCATCGTCGCGTTCGTGGTCGGCTTCGTCGTGATCGCGTTCTTCATGAGCTACATCTCCCGCCGCAGCTTCCTCCCGTTCGTCATATACCGCATCGTCCTCGGCGTCGTCCTCATGGTCGCGCTCGCTACCGGCCTGATCGCCGCCTAGATGCGCGCCTGGACCGCCGCCGACGTCCCCGCCCTGCCCGGCCGGGGGAGCGCACCGCGCCTGCACGACACGGCGACCGCGGGCCCCGTCGAGCTCGACGCGCCCAGCGGAGTCGCGAGCCTCTACGTCTGCGGCATCACGCCCTACGACGCCACCCACCTCGGGCACGCGTCGACCTACCTCGCCTTCGACACGGTCCAGCGCGTCTGGCTCGACGCGGGCTACACGGTCGAGTACGCCCAGAACGTGACCGATGTCGACGACCCGCTGCTCGAGCGTGCGACGGCCACCGGCGTCGACTGGCGCGACCTCGCCGAGGAGCAGGTCGAGCTGTTCCGCGGCGACATGGCCGCCCTGCGCGTCCTGCCTCCGCAGCACTACGTCGGAGTCACCGAGACCGTAGATCCCATCGCGGAAGCGGTCGCCCGCCTGGAGCGCGACGGCGTCGCCTACCGCGTCGCTGCTCCGGACGCGGCGGAGGAGGGCGCGAGCGACCTCTACTACGACATCGCCGCGGCCGAGAGCGCCGTCTGGCACCTGGGCAGCGAGAGCCGGCTCGACGCGGAGTCGATGGCCCGCTTCTCGGCGCTGCGCGGGGGCGACCCGGAGCGCGCCGGCAAGCGCGACCCCCTCGATCCGCTGCTCTGGCGGGCCGAGCGAGCCGACGAGCCCGCCTGGGACGCCGAGGTCGGCCGCGGCCGTCCGGGCTGGCACATCGAGTGCTCGGTGATCGCCCTCGACCGGCTCGGACCCGAGTTCACCCTGCAGGGCGGCGGCAGCGACCTGGTCTTCCCGCACCACGAGTTCAGCGCCGGCCACGCCGCTTCGCTGTCCGGCCGTCCTCTGGCCCGCGCCTACGCGCACGCCGGGATGGTCGCCTATCAGGGCGAGAAGATGAGCAAGTCGCTCGGGAACCTGGTGCTGGTCTCCCGTCTGCGGAGCGAGGGCGCGGACCCGCGGGCGATCCGCCTCGCGCTCCTCGCGCACCACTACCGCTCCGACTGGGAGTGGCTGCCCGGGGACCTGCCATCGGCCGAGGCGCGCCTGGCGCGCTGGGAGGCGGCCCTCGCCGCCGTCGGACCGCGCTCGGCGCTCGAGGTGCTGGCGCAGCTGCGCGAGGCGCTGGCCGACGACCTCGGCACTCCGGCCGCCCTCGCCGTCGTCGACGCCGCACTGACCGAGGGCGTGGACGACCCGTCGCTCCTGCGCGACGCGGTCGATGCCCTGCTCGGGGTGCGCCCGGCCTGAACCCCGTCAGGCTCGAGTCCCGTAAGGCTCGAGTCCCGTCGTGGGCGAGTCCCGTCAGGGCGGCCGGGAGCGGTCCCGTGATCGACGACCGTCTCGGACGAGCGGGCGCCGGCGGAGGCTACGGGCGCCAGGGCTCCTCGCCGGAGCGGCCGTCGCCGCGGCGGCGCAGGTAGCGCTCGAACTCCTGGGCGATCGCCTCGCCGCTCGCCTCGGGCGAATCGACGGTGTCGCGCGCCTGCTCGAGCTGGGCGATGTACGACGCCATCTCCTCGTCCTCGGCGGCGAGGGCGTCGATGCCGCGCTCCCACTCCTCCGCCTCCTCGACGAGGTCGCCGCGGGGGATCGCCAGGCCGACGACCTCCTCGAGCTTCTCGAGCAGCGCCAGCATCGCCTTGGGCGAGGGCGCGTTGTGCACGTAGTGCGGGACGGAGGCCCAGATCGAGACGGCGGGGATGCCGACCTTCTGTGCGGCCTCGCCGATCACGCTGAGGATGCCGACCGGCCCCTCGTAGCTGGAGCGCTCGAGCTCGAACGAGCTCCGCAGCTCCGCGTTCTCGCTCGAGGCGAAGATGGAGATCGGCCGGGTGTGCGGGACGTCGGCGAGCATCGCGCCGAGGAAGACGACGGCGGAGATGTCTATCGCGAGCATGGCGTCGACGACCTCGGCCGCGAAGCTCTTCCAGCTGCGCGAGGGCTCGGTGCCGATCATGAGGTACAGCGCGCTCTCGGCGTCGACCGAGGTGTCGGCCGGGCCGAAGATCTGGGTGCCGGGCCAGGCGAGGCTGCGGCGGCCGTCCTCGCCGATCGAGAGCATGGGGCGGGTGTACTGGAAGTCGTAGTACTGCTCGGCGTCGACGGCGAAGAGGGGCACGTACTCCCCGGCGTCCTTGACCAGCCGCAGCGCGCCGCTGGCGGCGTCCCCGGCGTCGTTCCAGCCCTCGAAGGCCACGACCAGGACGTTCCCCGTGATCACGTTCATAGGCAGGATCTCCGCGTTCGGCTCGATGTGCGGGGAGCGCACACCGCGCCTGTCCCTCCGTCCAGGATAGGACCGCCCCCGGCCGCGCCCGTCCCGTCCGGCGGGATCGGCCGCGCTGTTCGCTCTCGGCCCGCGGCCGGGGAGGGGCGCGGCCCTGCCGGTACCATGGTCGCTCGTGACTCCCGAGACCTCCGCCCGGCCGCTGTCCTCCGAGCCGCTCGGAGGAGCGTCCGCCCCCGCCGCCGTCCTCTGGGACATGGACGGGACGCTCGTCGACACCGAGCCGTACTGGATGGCGTCGGAGCACGCGCTCGTCTCCTCCTTCGGCGGAGTGTGGACCCACGAGGACGCGATGGGACTCGTCGGCTCGGGCCTGCCCGCCGCCGCCCGCATCCTGCAGGGCAAGGGCGTCGACCTCTCCGTCGACGCGATCATCGACCGGATGACCGACGAGGTCGTCGACCAGCTGGCCGTGAGCATCCCGTGGCGACCGGGCGCGCTCGAGCTGCTGCACGCGGTGTCCGAGGCGGGTGTGCCGCAGGCGCTGGTCACGATGTCGATCTCGCGGATGGCCGCGGCCGTCGTGGACCGGATCCCGTTCCCCGCCTTCGCCGCCGTCGTCAGCGGCGACATGGTCGAGCGCAGCAAGCCCCACCCCGAGGCGTACCTCCTCGCCGCGAGCACCCTCGGTGTCGACATCACCGCATGCGTCGCGATCGAGGACTCCCTCACGGGCCTCGGCGCGGCCGTCGCCTCCGGAGCCGCGGCGATCGGCGTCCCGCACCAGCTGGAGCTGGATCCCGCCGCCCCCTACGCCCTCTGGCCCACTCTCGCGGGCCGCACCGTCGCGGACCTCGCGACGTTGTCCTCCGAGCACCGCGGCTCCGGCCCGGCCACGACCGAGACGGAGGCCCGCCGATGACCGGTGAGGCACTGCAGCATTCCGGACCCTTCCGCGCGGGGGACCGCGTCCAGCTGACGGGACCCAAGGGGCGGATGAACACCATCACGCTCGTTCCCGGCAAGGTGTTCCACACGCACCGGGGCGGCATCGAGCACGACACGGTGATCGGGCTGCCCGACGGCTCGGTGGTGACCAACACCGTCGGCGTCGAGCACCTCGCGCTGCGCCCTCTCCTCGCCGACTTCGTGATGTCGATGCCCCGCGGCGCGGCGATCGTGTACCCGAAGGACGCGGCCCAGATCCTCGCCCTCGCCGACGTCTTCCCCGGCGCCCGCGTGGTCGAGGCCGGTGTCGGCTCCGGCGCGCTCTCGCTCTGGCTGCTGCGGGCGGTGGGTCCGACCGGCCGGCTGTCGTCGTTCGAGCGGCGCGAGGAGTTCGCGGATGTCGCACGGGCGAACATCGAGACCTTCCTCGGCTACACGCCCGACAACTGGAGCGTCACCGTCGGCGACCTCGTCGAGGCGCTGCCCGGCACGGTCCCGTCCGGCGAGGCCGACCGCGTCGTGCTCGACATGCTCGCGCCCTGGGAGTGCCTCGACGTCGCCGCCGAGGCTCTCACGCCCGGGGGAGTGCTCCTCTGCTACGTGGCCACCGTCACGCAGCTCTCGCGGACGGCGGAGGCGATCCGCGCCTCGGGCCTGTTCACGAACCCGTCGTCGAACGAGACCATGGTCCGCGGCTGGCACGTCGAGGGCCTCGCGGTCCGGCCGGACCACCGGATGATCGGCCACACCGGCTTCCTCATCACCGCTCGCCGGCTCGCTCCGGACACCGTGCTCCCCGAGCTCAAGCGTCGCCCGTCGAAGACGGACTTCAGCGACGAGGACGTGGAGGCCTGGACCCCCGGCGCGCTCGGCGAGCGCGCCGTGAGCCCCAAGAGCCTGCGCAAGCGGGTCCGCGAGTCCGCCACCAGCGCCGAGCTCTCCCGGGCCCGCGGGTTCGGCGAGGAGACCGCGGAGCCCGACGACGAGGGCATCCTCTAAGCTGTTCCCGGCCTCCGGGCCGTCTCCACCCCGGGCGTCACCGCTCCCCTTCACTCGAATCGAGGACCCGTGCGCAGGACCACCGCGCTCATCGCCGGCATCGGCATCGTCGCCGCTCTCACCGGATGCACCGCGTCCTCCTCGCAGGCGGACTGCGACGCTCCGTTCTCCTCCGGCGACTCCTCGGCGGCGGTCAGCGCCACGGGCGACTTCGGAGCGAAGCCGGACGTCAGCGTCCCGACGCCGCTGAAGGCGGACGGCACGCAGGTCAGCACCCTCATCGAGGGCTCGGGCGCACCGCTCGAGAAGGGCCAGCTCGTCACCATCGACTACACCCTGGTCAACGGAGCGGACGGCACGGTCCTCGAGACCTCGCCCTACGACGGGTCGAGCACCGCCCGCTTCGGCGTCGGCGGAGCCGGGCTCGTCGGCCTGAACGAGGGCCTCCTCTGCACGCAGGTCGGCTCGCGCGTCGCCATCGCGATCGCCCCCGAGGACGGCTTCGGCCAGTCCTCGTCGCAGCTCGGCATCTCGGAGGACGACACGCTCGTGCTCGTCGCGGACGTCCGTGAGGCCTCGCTGGCCCGCGCGAACGGCGCCGCCCAGCCCGCGCCCGACGGCTTCCCGACGGTGACGCTCGGCGACGACGGACGCCCGGGGCTCGCGAAGCCCTCCGGTGACGCGCCGACCGACCTCCGCATCGCCCAGCTCAAGAAGGGCGACGGCGACGTCGTCGCCGAGGGCGACCAGGTCGTCGTGGCCTACACAGGCTGGCAGTGGAGCGACGGGAAGGTGTTCGACTCCAGCTGGGAGAAGGGCGCTCCCGCCGTCTTCACGGCCGCCGACGGCTCGACCACCCAGGGCGGAGTCATCGCCGGATTCGCCGACGCCCTCATCGGCCAGCCCGTCGGATCCCAGGTCATCGCGGTCATCCCGCCGGACCAGGGCTACGGCGACCAGGGCTCCCCTCAGGGCGGGATCCCCGGCGGCGCGACGCTGATCTTCGTCGCCGACATCCTCGGAAAGGTCTGACCGGGCCCGGCCCTAGACTGGAGGGCGTGCCTTCCGACGCCCCGTCCTCGAGCCGCGTCCCGGCCGAGGAGCGTCTGTTCAACCTCGTGCTCGCGCTCGTCGCGGCCGAGAACGGACTGACGAAGGCCGACGTCCTCTCCACGGTGCAGGGCTACCGGCAGCGGGTGGGCCGGGGCGACCGGACCTCGCTCGAGCGCCAGTTCGAGCGCGACAAGGACGACCTGCGCGAGCTGGGCATCCCGATCGAGACGGTCGACGCCCCGGGCGACCCGGGCAACACCCAGACCGTCCGGTACCGCATCGCGAAGCGCAGCTACGACCTCCCGGCCGACCTGACCTTCGACCCGGAGGAGCTCGCGCTGCTCCGCCTGGCAGGGGCGGTCTGGCGCGAGGGGACGCTCTCGGCGGAGTCGCGGCGCGCGCTGATCAAGCTGCGCTCGATCGGGGTCGAGTCCGTCGACCCCGTCATCGGCATCAGCCCCTCGATCCGGGTTCGCGAGTCCTCGTTCGAGCCGCTCAACGCCGCGCTCGACCGCGGCCAGGTCGTCCGCTTCCCCTATCTGAAGCCCGGCGGCGAGGAGCCGCGCGTGCGCACCGTGCAGCCCCGCGCCCTGGTGAACCACCAGGGGCGCTGGCACCTCCACGGCTGGGACGAGGGCGCCGAGGGCACGCGGACCTTCCTCCTGTCGCGGATCGTCGGGCCGGTCGCGTCCACCGGCCGCACCGCGCCTCTCGTGGAGGGGGACCACGCGGCGACCGCTCTCGCCCAGCTCGACGAGATCCTGCAGCGCAACAGCGCGCTCCTGCGCGTCGCCCCCGACTCCGACGCCGCCCTCCGTCTCGGCGGGCGTGCCGAGGCCGAGGGCGAGGGCCAGGGCCTGCTGCGCCTGCACTACACCGACCCGGACGTGCTCGCGGACGAGCTCGCCGGTCACGGTCCCGAGGTGCGGGTGCTCGAGCCGGAGGAGCTCCGCCGCCGCGTCCTCGACCGCCTCCGCCGCACCCTGGACGACCATGGAGGGGATCCCCGTGGCTAGACCCCGCTCCCTGCAGGCGCGCGACCGCCTGGCCGTCCTCCTCTCCCTCGTTCCCTACCTGCTCGACCGGGGCCGCGTCTCCGTCGCCGAGGTCGCCGCGCACTTCGAGATCCCGGAGGAGGAGGTGCGCCGCGCGGTGCGCCTCATCGCCGTCTCGGGCATCCCCGGCGAGACCGCGCAGTACCAGGCGAACGACCTCTTCGACATCGGCTGGGACGACTTCGAGGAGAACGACCACGTCGTCCTCACCCACCAGGTCGCGATCGACGACTCGCCGAGGTTCTCGGCGCGGGAGGCCGCCGCCCTCATCGCCGGCATGCAGTACCTCGCAGCGCTGCCCGAGAACCAGGGCAACGACCGGATCGCCTCGCTGATGGGGAAGCTCGCACGCGGCGCCTCCTCGGCCCCGAGCGCGGTCGCGGTCTCGCGCGGCACGGGCGCGGACAGCGCTGTGGCGCTCCTGCGGACAGCGATGGGCTCGGCGACGCAGGTCGCTTTCGACTACCGCAGCGCCCGCGGCGAGACCGAGTCCCGGCTCGTCGACCCCTTCGTGCTCGAATCGGTCGATCGGGACTGGTACCTGCGCGGATGGGACCACCTCCGCGAGGGCGTCAGGACGTTCCGGGTCGACAGGATGCGCTCCCTCCGCGACACGGGGACGCCGATCGTCCGGCGCCGCAACGAGGTGACCCTCTCGGAACGGCTCTTCGAGGCCTCCGCCTCCGATCTCGTCGTGGACCTGCGCGTCGCCCCCAGCGCCGTCGTGCTGCTGGGCGACTACGCGGCCGACGCCGAGTTCCCCGATCCCGTGCCGGGGGAGGAGGACCACGGTGTCCTCGTCCGTCTCCGCGTCGCCCATCTGGAGGGATTGACGCGCCTGGTGGCGTCGTTGGCGGGTCTCGTCACCGTGGTGGCACCCCCCGAGGCGCGCACCGCGGTCGCGCTCTGGGCGGCCTCCGCGCTCGCCGCGAACGAGGGGGAGCCGTCGTGACCTGGTGGTCGTGGATCCTGATCTGGCTCGGCCTCGCGCTGGGCGCTCTGGCGATGCTGGTCCTCTTCGCCCTCTCCTACTGGCGCAAGGGGAAGGTGCTCCTCGGACAGCTGTCCGAGGTCACCGCGAAACTCGAGACACTGAGTCCTGGAATGACGGACGACCTGCCGCCCCGGCCGTCCTCGTCGCTGTTCGCCGATCGCGACGACGTGAGGCGTGCGCACGAGGGCCGGCGTGACGCACGTCGCGACAGGATCGATCTCCGCCGGTCAGAACGGGTCGAACAGGGTAAGCTCCTCGTACACCGCAACCGACAAGTGAAGTGAGTCTGCAATGTTCGCTGGCCTCCAGGGGTGGCACCTCCTCATCATCCTCGCCGTGATCCTCCTCCTGTTCGGTGCGCCCAAGCTCCCGCAGCTGGCCCGCAGTGTCGGGCAGTCGATGCGGATCTTCAAGAGCGAGGTCAAGACCATGAAGGACGAGGACGGCACCGAGCGCCGTGAGTCGACCGAGGGGACCACCGGCACCGTCGCCGGATCCACCGGCACGACCACCGGCACCGGCACCACCACGCCGCCCGAGTCCCCGCTCAAGTAATGACGTCCGTGGCACCGAAGAAGCCACGGACGAAGCGGACGAAGAACCCCGACGGGCGCATGTCGCTCGGGGCGCACCTCGTCGAGCTTCGCAACAGGCTCTTCAAGTCGGCGATCGCGATCGTCATCGCGTGCGTCGCGGGGTGGTTCGTCTCGGAGTGGGTCTTCGAGGCCCTCAAGGCTCCGATCTCCGAGGTGGCCTCCACCCAGGGCAAGGAGGCGATCCTCAACTTCCCGACGATCGCCGGTGCCTTCGACCTGCGGCTGCAGATCGCCATCACGGTGGGCATCGTCCTGGCAAGCCCGGTCTGGCTGTACCAGATCTGGGCGTTCCTCGTCCCGGGCCTGACCCGCAAGGAGATGCGGTACGGCCTCGGCTTCATCCTCACCGCCATCCCGCTGTTCTTCGCGGGCTGCGCGGCCGGCTGGTTCGTGTTCCCGCACATCGTGGAGCTCCTGACGAGCTTCACCGGCAGCAACGCGGCGAGCTTCCTCGACGCCAAGATCTACTACGAGTTCGTTCTCAAGCTCGTGCTGGTCGTCGGCATCGCCTTCGTGCTGCCCGTCTTCCTGGTGCTCCTCAACTTCCTCGGCATCCTCCCCGGCATGCTGATCCTCAAGTCGTGGCGCATCGCGATCATGGCGATCGTGCTCTTCACGGCGATCGCGACCCCCGCGGCCGACCCGATCTCGATGTTCCTCCTGGCCATCCCGATCATCTTCCTGTTCTTCCTCGCCTGCGGGATCGCGATCCTGCACGACCGGCGCGCCGCCAAGCGCCAGCTGGTGTTCGACGGCAGCCCCTCCGACCTGCCCGCGTGACCGGACCGTCTCCCGCCGAGCGGTTCGCCGCGTTCCGGACGCGCCAGGGCCACGCGAGGGTCGAGGCGTTCCGCTCGACCCTCGCGTTCGACCTCGACCCCTTCCAGTACGAGGCCTGCAGCGCGCTCGACGACGGCCACAGCGTCCTCGTCGCCGCGCCCACCGGCGCCGGCAAGACCGCGGTGGCCGAGTTCGCGATCCACCTGGCCATGCAGGACCCGACGGCCAAGGTCTTCTACACGACGCCGATGAAGGCGCTGAGCAACCAGAAGTTCCAGGAGTTCGTCGAGGACTACGGAGCCTCCGAGGTCGGCCTGCTGACCGGCGACTCGAACGTCAACGCGCGCGCCCGCATCGTCGTGATGACGACCGAGGTGCTGCGCAACATGCTGTACGCCGACTCGGACCTCCTGCGCGACCTCGCCTACGTCGTGATGGACGAGGTGCACTACCTCGCCGACCGCTTCCGCGGCGCCGTCTGGGAGGAGGTCATCATCCACCTCCCGCAGCGCGTGCGGCTGGTCTCGCTCAGCGCGACCGTGTCGAACGCCGAGGAGTTCGGCGACTGGCTCCAGACCGTCCGGGGCGAGACCGAGGTCATCGTCTCCGAGGAGCGGCCCGTCCCGCTCGACCAGCACGTCATGGTGGGCGGCAAGCTGGTCGATCTCTTCGACTCCTCCGGTCGGGCGGCGACGAACCGGGTGAACCCCGAGCTCGCCCGCATGGCCCAGGGCGGCTCCCGGGTCGAGCGCGGCGGCAGGGGCGGCCGCAACGGCCGAGGCGGTCGCGGCCGCTACCCGGAGCAGCGCACCGAGGAGCTCGTGCTGCGCGCGGAGGTCGTCGAGATCCTCCGCGGCAAGAACCTCCTCCCCGCGATCTTCTTCGTCTTCAGCCGTGCGGGCTGCGACCAGGCCGTGCGCCAGGTGCTGCGGTCGGGCGTGCGCCTCACCGAGCGCCACGAGCGCGACGAGATCCGCGCGATCGTCGAGGAGCGGTGCCGGACGATCCGCGACGAGGACCTCGCGGTGCTCGGCTACTGGGAGTGGCTCGACGGACTCCAGCGGGGCGTCGCCGCGCACCACGCCGGGATGCTCCCCGCCTTCAAGGAGGTCGTCGAGGAGCTGTTCCTGCGCCGGCTCGTGCGCGTGGTCTTCGCGACCGAGACGCTCGCGCTCGGCATCAACATGCCGGCCCGCACGGTCGTCCTCGAGAAGCTCGAGAAGTTCAACGGCGAGGCGCGCGTCCCGATCACACCGGGGGAGTACACCCAGCTCACCGGCCGGGCGGGCCGACGCGGCATCGACGTCGAGGGCCACTCGGTGATCCAGTGGCGCGGCGGGATGGACCCTCAGGCGGTCGCGTCCCTCGCCTCCCGGCGGACCTACCCGCTCAACTCCAGCTTCCGCCCCAGCTACAACATGGCCGCGAACCTGATCGAGCAGTTCGGGCGGGTGCGCACGCGCGAGATCCTCGAGTCGTCGTTCGCGCAGTTCCAGGCCGACCGGTCCGTCGTCGATCTCGCCCGCCGGGTCCGCCAGCAGGAGGAGTCGATGGCGGGCTACGTCACGGCGATGCAGTGCCACCTGGGCGACTTCGAGCAGTACGCGGCGATCCGCCGTGAGATCGGCGACCTCGAGCGCCGGGGCGCGGTGCGCGGCGAGTCGGCCTCCCACGCCGAGCGCGAGAAGCGCCAGGGACAGCTCACGAGCCTGCGGCGTCGGATGAAGGCGCACCCGTGCCACGCCTGCTCCGACCGCGAGCAGCACGCGCGCTGGGCCGAGCGCTGGTGGAAGCTGCGCCGCGAGACCGACGAGATCGAGCGCCAGATCCGCTCGCGCACCGGCGCCGTCGCCCGCATCTTCGACCACATCACGGACGTGCTGCTCGAGCTCGGCTACTTCCGCCGGGACGAGGTCGGCGAGCTCTCGCTGACGCCCAACGGTCGCACGCTCCGCCGGATCTACGGGGAGCGGGACCTGCTCGTCGCCGAGTGCCTCCGGAAGCAGGCGTGGACGGAGCTCGATCCGGCCGGCCTCGCGGCGATGGCGTGCTGCCTGGTCTTCGAGCCGCGACGCGAGGAGGGGACGCTCGGCGAGCAGTTCCTGCCCCGCGGCGCGTTCCCCGAGGCGCTGGAGAGGACCCAGCTTCTATGGGCCCGGCTCGACGACGTCGAGCGGGAGCACCGCCTGCCGGGCAGCAACCCGATCTCGACGAGCCTGGCGCTGTCGATGAACATGTGGGCCAAGGGCATGCCGCTCGACATGGTGCTCCGCGAGTCCGACATGGCCGCCGGCGACTTCGTGCGCTGGGCGAAGCAGACCATCGACCTCCTCGACCAGCTCTCCGTCGTCGCCGAGGGCAAGGTCGGCCGCGCGGCCCGGACCGCCCTCGACCTGGTCCGCCGCGGCATCGTCGCGTACTCGACGGTCGCATGACGCCGATCGCTCCTCCGCCCGACGGGCGGACCGTTCCGCTGTGGGTGGCGCTGCCCCTCGCCGCCCTCGGCGGCGCCGTGCTCGACCGCGGCTTCCCCGACTCCGACGTCTGGCCGCTGGCGATCGTGGGCGCCGCGGCGATCCTGTTCGCGCTGGCGGGCCGCGGCTTCTGGAGCGGGAGCCTCGTCGGCCTCGTCGGCGGAGCGGTCTTCTGGGGCGTCCACATCGAGTGGCTGACCCTCTACCTCGGCCCGGTCCCGTGGGCGGCCCTCGCCGGCCTGCAGGCGATCTTCTTCGCGGTCTCCGCGGGGCTGATGGCGGTCGTCTCCACGCGCGGCCACCGCGTCTGGACGGGACCGCTCGGCCGGATGGTCGGCCTCCCCGCCCTCCTGGCGGCGCTCTGGATCGGGCGCGAGTCGATCACCAGCGTCTGGCCCTACGGCGGCTTCGCCTGGGGCCGCCTCGCGATCTCGCAGTCCCTCGGCCCGCTCGCCGGTCTCGTGGCGTGGATCGGCTTCGCCGGCCTCGGCTTCGTGGTGGCGTTCCTCGCGGCCGTGCTCGCGCAGGCCGTCCGCGAGATGTCCGTCCCGGCCTCCTCTCGCGTCAGCGCTCTCGCGGGCTTCGCGATCGTGGCGCTGGTGTTCCCCGCCTGGCCGGCACCGACGGAGGGCACCACCCGGATCGCCGCCGTCCAGGGCGACTCCGATGCGGGCCTGTTCTCGCAGAGCTACCGCGGGCAGATCCTCGAGGACCACACCTCGGCGACGCTGCCGATCCTCGATCAGGACGTCGACATGGTGGTGTGGCCCGAGAACGGCGTCGACATCGATCCGACCCGGAACGCCCAGTCGGCCGCCGTCCTCGACTACCTCAGCCGGACGATGGACGCGCCGTTCATCGTGGGCACGATCACGAACCCCTCGGACGACGTCTTCTACAACAGCTCGCTGCTCTGGAAGGCGGGGGAGGGGGCGACGCAGGTCTACGACAAGGTGCATCCCGTGCCGTTCGCCGAATACATGCCGGACCGGGCGTTCTGGCGGATGTTCGCTCCGGACCTGGTCGACCTGGTGAGCCGCGACTACTCGATCGGCACCCGTCCCAACGTCTTCGACGTGAACGGCGTCCTCGCAGGCATCGCGATCTGCTTCGACATCTCGGACGACGCGCTGACGAACGCGATGGTCGACGGGGGAGCCCAGGTCATCCTCGGGCAGACCAACAACGCCGACTTCGGCCGGACCGACGAGAGCGTCCAGCAGCTCGCCATCGCCCGCCTGCGGGCCATCGAGACCGGGCGCAGCGTGGTCAACATCTCGACCGTCGGGACGAGTGCGATCATCGGGCCGGACGGCGCGACGATCGACTCCCTGACATGGTTCGAGCCGGGTGCCATGGTGGACGAGGTCCCCCTCAGCTCCACCACGACCCCGGCTCTGGTGTGGGCGCGAGACCTCGGCTGGTACTTCCTGGCCGCCGGTCTCATCGGCATGGTCTCGTTCGTCCTCAGGACGCGCGAGCCGCGACGCCGTTCCCGCTGACCGGCGCTACGCGCCGATCTTGTGCTCGCCGCGCCTGGCGCGAAGATAGGCGAGCCGCTCCTCGAGCAGCTCCTCCAGCTCCGCGCGGGTCCGGCGCTCGAGCAGCATGTCCCAGTGGGTGCGCGGAGCCTTCTGCTCGCCCTTGTCCACGACGACCGGCTTCGAGTCCACCATCAGAGTGGCCTCGTGACCGCAGGAGCGGCACTCCCAGGTCTCCGGCGCTTCCGCATCGGCCGAGAACACCATGTCGGTGTCGTGGCCGCAGTTCGCGCAGTGGTACTCGTACGTCGATCGCGGGGAGAAGACGACGCCTTCTTCGCTCTGCAGGCTCTGGGATCCGAGCCGCATTCCTCGCAAGCTTCGATCTGCCATTGTGTGGTCTCCTCTCGCTGTGCTTCCCCAGTGTCAACGTCGTACCTGGAGGTGGTCTTCCCGTCCCTGCCATTGCCAGAGAATCCTCAGGTCGGAGGCGTATTCCGCGGTTCCTGAGGGCGTGGCTGACGGGCGCTGAGGAAGGCGTCGACGGCCGCTCGGGCGAGGTCGGTGCGGTCGGTCACGAGTCCGTCGATCCCGAGCGCGAGGAGCTGCTCCATCCGCTCCGGATCGTCGATGGTCCAGAGGTGGATCTCGCAGCCGGTCACCCGCAGCCGGGCGAGGATCCGCGGCTCGGCGACGCGGAGGCCGAGCGCGCGCTCGGGCACCTGGAGCGCGTCGATGCCGCGGAGAGCGAGACGCACGGGGAGGGCGGCGCCGAGGTGGGCGGCGACCAGGGCGACGACGAAGCGGACCGCCGACGCCGAGGTCGCGGCGCCGGGAAGACGGCGGAGGGCCGCTGCTCGACGGATCTCGGAGAACGAGGTGATCAGGACGCGCTCCGCGGCGGCGGCGCCGGACACCGCCGCGACGACCGGGTCGATCGCGTCCCGCGACTTCACGTCGATGTTGAAGCGCGCGCGGGGGAGTGCGGCGAGGGCCTGCTCGAGAGAGGCGAGCCGGGCGCCGCCCGCCAGTCGGAGGTCGGCGAGCTCCTCCCACCGGGTGGCGGCGACGACGTGGCGGCGGCCGGAGCGGTCGATCACCTCGGCGTCGTGGACGAGCACGGCGACCCCGTCGAGGGAGGCGCGCGCGTCCGTCTCGAGGAGGTCCGCACCCGCGGCGAGGGCGCGTTCGAAGGCGGCGAGCGTGTTGCCCTCGGCCGGCGGGCCGAACCCGCGATGCGCGATCACCCGGGGCAACGGCCCGCTCAGGACGAGGGGTGGCTCGGAGGCGCGCATCGCGGACCGGGTCCGCGGCTCAGACGGCCGGCGGCGGGGGAGTGGGCGCGGAGTCCGGGGTTCCGTCGGTCGTCGTGGCCGCCAAGGGGGCGGACGTGTCGGATCCGGGCACGACAGGCGTGGAGCCGACGGACCCGGATGCGGCAGGCGCGGACGCCGCAGGCGCCGACGTGGGTGCCGCGTCCTGTGGGCGGACCGCCGGGGCGGACTGGCCGCGCTGGCCGAGCGCTCCTCCGATGCCCTTCAGCGCCTCGGTGAGCTCGCTCGGAATGACCCAGAGCTTGTTCGCGCTGCCCTCGGCGATCTTGGGGAGCGTCTGGAGGTACTGGTAGGCGAGGAGCTCGCTGTCGGGGCGGCCCTCGTGGATGGCGTGGAAGACGGTGGTGATCGCCTTGGCCTCACCCTCGGCCCGCAGGACCGCCGCCTTCGCCTGGCCCTCCGCAGCGAGGATCGCGGCCTGGCGCTGACCCTCGGCGTTCAGGATCTGGGACTGCTTGGTGCCCTCGGCGGTGAGGATCACGGCTCGACGGTCGCGCTCGGCGCGCATCTGCTTCTCCATCGAGTCCTGGATGGAGAGGGGCGGGTCGATGGCCTTGAGCTCCACGCGTCCGACGCGGATGCCCCACTTGCCGGTGGCCTCGTCGAGGACGATGCGCAGCTGCCCGTTGATGTTGTCGCGGGAGGTCAGCGCCTCCTCGAGGTTCAGGCCGCCGACGACGTTGCGGAGCGTGGTGGTGGTCAGCTGCTCGACCGCGCCGAGGTAGTTGGCGATCTCGTAGGTTGCCGCCCGGGCGTCCGTCACCTGGAAGTAGACGACCGTGTCGATGGAGACGACGAGGTTGTCCTCCGTGATCACGGGCTGGGGCGGGAACGAGACGACCTGCTCGCGCAGGTCGATCAGCGGGCGGACCCGGTCGATGAACGGCACGACGAGATTGAGGCCCGGCAGCAGGGTCTTGTGGTACTTGCCGAGGCGCTCCACGACCCCGGCGGTGGCCTGCGGGATGATGCGGACCGCTCGGAAGAGGACGACCAGGGCGAAGAGGACGACGGCGGCGACGACGACGATGGTCACGACGGAGGACGGTGTCACGGTGTGCTCCTTTCGGCGGGGACGACGACCGCGGTCGCGCCCTCGATGGCGGTGACGACGACTCTCTCGCCGACTCCGAGTGTGCGGTCCTCGACGAGCGGGGACAGGCGGACGGTCCAGGTCTCGCCGTTGGCGAGCTTGACCTGGCCGGCTCCGGGGCCGGCGAGGACGACGCTGCCGGAGAGCCCGAGGAGAGCGTCCGCTCCGCTGGGGGTGGGATCGCCGCCCCGTTTCAGCAGCCGCAGCAGCGGCGGCCGGACGGTGAACAGCAGGAGGGCGGCGAGGACGGCCGCGACGGGGACCTGGACCCAGAAGGGAGCCCCGACCAGCCCGGTCAGCAGTCCGCCGATGCTGCCGACGGCGAGCATCAGGAACGTGAACTCGAGAGTGATCATCTCGACGATCACGAAGATGAGGATCAGCGCGAGCCAGAGGATCCACGCGTACTGGGTGACAGCGTCCATGCTGTGTGCTCCTTCCCCTCGACGAGCATTCCCAGGCTATCAACGCCCCCCGGACGAGGGCTGGGAGAGGGGGTGCGCCGACGGTCTCGAGGCCCTTGGTAGACTCCTTCATCGGGCCGTGGCCCGTCATCGTGCCCGATCCGGTCTCCGAGCCGGCGTCCTGGAGGAATACCCGTGTCCAATCCCCTCGCCCCCGGCTCCTTCGACGGCAAGCGCGCTCTTGTCACCGGGTCGTCCCGCGGCATCGGCGCCGACACGGTCCGCTACCTGGCCGAGGCCGGAGCCCGCGTCGTCGTCAACTACCGCTCGAAGGCGCCGCGCGCCGACAAGCTCGTCGCGCAGATCGTCGAGGCCGGCGGCACCGCCATCGCCGTCGGCGCCGATCTCACCGACGCAGACTCGCGCGCCGAGCTCTTCTCGCGCATCGAGAAGGAGTACGGAGGACTGGACGTGCTCGTCCTGAACGCCTCCGGCGGCATGGAGAGCAACATGGGGGAGGACTACGCGATGGTCCTCAACCGCGACTCGCAGGTCGCCGTGCTCGACGCGGCGCTGCCGCTGCTCTCCGAGGGCTCTCGTGTCGTGTTCGTCACGAGCCACCAGGCGCACTTCATCCGGACCACGCCCACGATGCCTGAGTACGAGCCCGTCGCGCTCTCCAAGCGCGCCGGCGAGGACGCCCTGCGCGAGCGGATCGGTGAGCTCGCCGAGCGCGGGATCGAGTTCGTCGTCGTCTCGGGCGACATGATCGAGGGCACCATCACCGCGACCCTGCTGGAGCGTGCGAACCCGGGCGCGATCAGCTCGCGGCGCGAGTCGGCCGGGAAGCTCTACAACGTGCAGGAGTTCGCGGCCGAGGTCGCTCTGGCGGCCGTCGAGTCGATCCCCGCGGACAACACCCGACTCGTCGGCGACATCTCCGACTTCGCCTGATCCTCTCCAGGGGCTGACGCCGGCGCACGGTTCTGCGAGC
>NZ_PSVI01000018.1:0-59725 GCF_002931415.1 Rathayibacter sp. AY1E8 | reverse complement strand
GAGCTGCTGTCCGCGCTGAACACCGGGCACGACGGCGGTGCGGGGACCCTCCACGCGAACTCCCTCGAGGACGTGCCCGCGCGTCTCGAGGCGCTCGGGGTCCTCGCGGGACTCGGGCCCGAGGCGATCGCCCGCCAGACGGTCAGCGCGATCGACCTGGTGCTCCACCTCGAGCGCCGCGATGGGCGGCGGCGGCTGGCGGCATTCGGGACGTTCGCGCTCGACGCGGCCGGCCGCCTGAGGGTCGAGGACGGGTCGCTCCCGAGCGCCTCGAGGTCGAGCGCGTGACGGGCCGCGACGGGCTGGACGAGGTCGCGGCCGTCGTGCACCGACTGGCCGTCCTCCTCGCGGCGGGAGTGGCTCCCGCGTCGGCCCTCGGGCATCTCGCGGGGGCGGAGGGGGCGGACAGCGGGGACGCGCGGCGGCGGCGACTGCTCCGGGCGGTGTCGGAGGAGGCCGGCCGCGGGGGCGACGTGACGGAGGCGCTGCTGCGCGGGACGCCGGTTTCGCGGCGGAGCGGCTCGGAGCGGAAGCGGCCGCGACGGCGAGCGCCGGACACCGGTGAGGCGACCGCGTGGGCGGCGCTGGCCGCCGCGTGGCGGGTGGCCGCCGACTCCGGCGCGCCGGTCGCCGCCGCTCTCGGCGAGCTGGCGGAGTCCCTGCGCGAGCTGGCGCGCGCCCGCCGGGACATCGAGGTGGCTCTGGCCGGTCCCTCCGCCACCGGGAGGGTCGTGAGCGCGCTGCCGCTGGCGGCGCTGGGTCTGGGGGCCCTGCTGGGCTTCGACGTGGTCGGCGTGCTCCTCCGCACGGTGCCCGGTGCGGTCTGCCTGGTCGGGGGAGCCGGGTTGATGGCGGCCGCGCACGCGTGGACGCGGCGCCTCGTCCGAAGCGCGGCCCCGGCCGATCCGGCGCCCGGGCTCGCGCTCGACCTCCTCTCGGTGGCGCTGGCCGGTGGCGGCTCGATCGAGTCGTCGCGCGCCCGGGTCGTGGCGGCGCTCGCCGAGTGCGGGCTCGACTCGGGCGAGCGCGTGCTCTCCGACGCGGACCCGGTGCTCGCCCTCTCCGCGGCGGCGGGCGTGCCGGCCGGACGCCTGCTCCAGAGCGAGGCGGCTCTGGTCCGGGCACGGGCGTCCTCCGGGGCGCGGGAGCGAGCCGCTCGGCTCGGCGTGACCCTGATGCTGCCGCTCGGGATCTGCGTGCTGCCGGCGTTCCTGCTGCTCGGAGTGGCTCCGATGGTCGTCTCGGTGCTGCTCTCGACGTTCTCGGTGGCGGCGTGACGCGGTCGACCGCTCCTCCACAGGGGCGGGATCGGGAGGCGTCTCCACGGATCGGCCGGAGGGCCGATCGGCGGGATCGGGAGTCAGCGATCCTCGGAGGAGGGGCACGGAGCGGGGCGGAACGGAGCAGGACACATGAGCAGTGACACGGCGATCAGCGGCGGGGGAGTCTCCCGGAGTCGAGGACTCGGTAGGAGCAGGGATGCGGGAAGTGGTGTGCCCGGAACGAGCCGGGGATCGAGGAGCGGCGGAGGTGCGGCGTCCGGCGGAGGAACGGGCATCGACGTCTCCGCGGGGCGCGTCGAGTGGCGCCGACCCGGGTGGGGAGGTCTCGGCGCTCTGGGCGACGAGGAGGGGTCGGCGACGGCGGAGTACGCGATCGCGACGATGGCCGCGGTCGGTTTCGCCGGGCTGCTGGTGGTCATCCTCAAGGGCGACGAGGTGCGGAGCATCCTGACCGACCTGGTGACCCGCGCGCTCACCGCGGCGGGATGAGAGGCCTTCCGCTGCTGCGCGGGCGGCTCGTCCAGGAGGAGGGCTCGGCCACTGCCGAGCTCGCGCTCGTGCTCCCGGCGGTGGTCGCGGTGCTGGCGCTGTGCCTGGGGTCGGTAGCGGCCTCGGCGCAGTACGTCCGGCTCGTCGACGCGGCCGCCGACGCGGCCCGGTCCGCGGCCCGGGGCGACGACCCCCGCGCGCCGCTCGCCCGGGTGACGGGGTCGTCGCTCACGGCGGGGGAGCAGGACGGACTGGTCTGCGTCGACGTCGCGGCCCGGCTGCACCCGCTCCCGGCGGTCTCGCTCCCGGTCTCGGTCCGGTCCTGCGCGCTGGGCGGGGGCGGATGATCCGCCGGCTCCCCGGGGCTGTCCGCGACCGGGAGGAGGGATCGGCCGCGGTCGTGGCGATCGGAGTCGTCGCGGGCACGATCCTGGTGACGGCCGCCGTCCTCGCCGGCTGCGCAGGAGTCGTCGGGCACCAGCGAGCGGTCGCCGCCGCGGACGCCTCGTCCCTGGCAGCGGCCGACGTCGCCTCCGGCCTGCTGGCCGGGGATCCGTGCGGACGTGCCGCCGCCGTGGCCCGCGCGAACGGCGCCGAGCTCGTCCTCTGCGACGTCGACGGCGGCGTCGCGAGAACGGAGGCGGCCGTCGCCGCGGGTCCGCTCTCCCTCACGGCGCGGTCGAGGGCCGGCCCGCCGCCCTGAGGGCGGAGGCAGCAGCGGGAGTCGCCCGGACCGAGGTGCGGACGACGCCGCGGGAGCGCGTCAGTCGGAGGAGAGTCGCTGGTACCGGTACGCGGCGGCGGTCGGCAGGGCGCCCGCGCCCTCGTCGTGCTCGAGGCCGCCGGCAAGGAGGTAGATGTAGCGGGAGCCCGCCCTCGCCCCGGGGATCTCGAGGCGTGCGGCGGGGGCCTGATCGTCGCCGTATCCCCGGCGGAGGGTCTTGCCCTCCAGCGGTCCGTCGAGGAGCTTGGCCGTGTAGGCGGAGGTCGTGGTGGTGTGCGTCGTTGCCATGCCTCATCATGCGCCGATCGGCGCCGCGCGTCACCCCCGTCGACGGCAGGCCGGGCAGGCGGCTCCGAGGCCGTGTCCAGCGTCCTCCCGAGGTCCCCGTGTCCTCGGGAGGGGGCAGCACGTCCGGGGTCAGTGTGTATGGTGTGCCTGTCGGGCGCCCCCGCCGATGGGGACGCGTCGCCGTTCCCCGCACCACGTCGCCGCGCACCGTCTCCCCGCAGCAGGGGACGTCGGACCACTGGTCGTCCGACCCGACAGCACCAATCGAGGAGAACTGTGTCCGGCACGAAGAAGCTGGTGATCGTCGAGTCGCCGGCGAAAGCCAAGACCATCGCCCAGTACCTGGGCGACGGCTACGAGGTGCTCGCCTCCGTCGGGCACATCCGCGACCTGATCGAGCCGAAGAACCTCCCCCCGGAGCTGAAGAAGGGCCCGCTGGGCAAGTTCTCCGTCGACGTCGACAACGGCTTCGAGCCCTACTACGTCGTGTCCGACCAGAAGAAGAAGACGGTCGCCGACCTCAAGCGCGCGCTGAAGAACGCCGACGAGCTCTACCTCGCCACTGATGAGGACCGCGAGGGAGAGGCCATCGCGTGGCACCTCCTCGAGGAGCTCAAGCCCAAGGTCCCCGTGCACCGCATGGTCTTCCACGAGATCACGAAGGACGCGATCCAGAAGGCGCGCGACAACACCCGGGACATCGACACCTCCCTGGTCGACGCCCAGGAGACCCGCCGCATCCTCGACCGCCTCTACGGCTACGAGATCTCGCCCGTGCTGTGGCGCAAGGTCGGCCCCGGGCTCTCGGCCGGCCGGGTGCAGTCGGCCGCGACCCGCCTGGTGGTCGACCGCGAGCGGGAGCGCCTGGCGTTCGTGTCGGCGAGCTACTGGGACCTCGCCACCGTGCTGGCGCCCGAGTCGGACGCCGCGGCGGGCTTCGACGCCCGCCTGGCCCGGCTCGACGGCAAGCGGATCGGAAGCGGCCGCGACTTCGACGACCGCGGTCAGCTGAAGGGCGACGTCACCGTCCTCGACGAGTCCACCGCCGGTGCCCTCGCCGAGGCCCTGCGGGACCCCGCCACCACGGTCCGGGTCTCGAACCTCGAGTCCAAGCCGTACTCGCGCCGCCCCGCCGCCCCGTTCACCACGTCCACGCTCCAGCAGGAGGCGGCGCGCAAGCTCCGCTTCTCGGCGCGCCAGACGATGAGCGTCGCGCAGTCGCTCTACGAGAACGGCTTCATCACCTACATGAGGACCGACTCGCCCGGGCTCTCGCAGCAGGCGCTGAACGCCGCACGCACTCAGGCCGCGTCCCTCTACGGAGCCGAGACCGTCCCGGACAAGCCCCGCCTGTACTCCGGCAAGAACAAGAACGCGCAGGAGGCGCACGAGGCCATCCGGCCCGCGGGCGAGACCTTCCGCACCCCGGACCAGCTCTCGGGCACCCTCCGCGGCAACGACCTCCGCCTCTACGAGCTCATCTGGAAGCGCACCGTCGCCTCGCAGATGGCCGACGCCAAGGGCTCGACCGCCACCGTGACGCTGCTCGCCGAGCCGGCCGGCGACGTCGCGAAGACCGCCGAGTTCACCGCCTCCGGAACCGTCATCACCTTCCGCGGATTCCTCCTCGCCTACGAGGAGGGGCGCGACGAGGAGCGTCACGGCGCCCGCGACGAGAAGGACGCCAAGCTGCCGGTGCTCGAGGTCGGCCAGAGCCTGGTCGTCGCCGAGGTCGAGGCCAAGGGCCACGAGACCTCGCCGCCCCCGCGCTACACGGAGGCGAGCCTGGTCAAGGCGCTCGAGGAGCTCGGCATCGGCCGGCCCTCCACCTATGCGTCGATCATCTCCACCATCGTCGACCGCGGCTACGTCACTCCGCGCGGCACCGCCCTCGTGCCCAACTGGATCGCCTTCTCGGTGGTCCGGCTGCTCGAGGACTTCTTCTCCGACCTGGTGGAGTACGACTTCACCGCCGAGATGGAGGGCGACCTCGACCGCATCGCCGGCGGCGAGGAGGACCGCGTCGCCTGGCTCAACCGCTTCTACTTCGGCGGAGGCACGCACCCCGGGCTCCGACACGTCGTGGACAACCTCGGCGAGATCGATGCGAAGAGCATCAACTCCGTCCGGATCACCGACGACATCACCCTGCGCATCGGCAAGTACGGCCCCTACCTCGAGGTGGCCCAGGAGGAGGGGCAGGAGACGCCGCGTCGCGTCAACCTGCCGCTCGAGCTGGCTCCCGACGAGCTCACGCCCGCCAAGGCGCAGGAGCTCGTCGACGCCCCGGTGCAGACCGACCGCGTGCTGGGAAGCAACCCCGACTCGGGCAAGACCGTCGTCGTCAAGGACGGGCGCTTCGGCCCCTACGTGACCGAGGTCGATCCGGAGCCGGAGACCACGGCGGATCCCGCCACCGGGGAGGTCGTCGAGCCCGCGCCCGCGAAGCGCGGCGCGAAGAAGCCCGCTGTCGTGAAGCCGCGCACCTCCTCCCTCTTCAAGTCGATGGACGTCGCGTCGATCGACCTGGCGACGGCGCTGCGCCTGCTCGACCTGCCGCGCACGGTCGGCGACGACCCCGAGAGCGGCGAGCCGATCACGGCTCAGAACGGCCGGTACGGCCCGTACATCAAGAAGGGCACCGACAGCCGGTCGCTCACCAGCGAGGACCAGATCTTCGAGGTCGACCTGCCGACGGCGCTCGAGATCTTCGCCCAGCCGAAGTACGGGGCGCGACGCGCGTCGAGCGCGCTGAAGGAGTTCGAGGCGGACCCCGTCAGCGGCAAGCCGATCCGGATCCGCGACGGACGCTTCGGCGCCTACGTGACCGACGGCGAGACCAACGTCACGATCTCCAAGGGCCTCACGATCGAGGAGATCGACTTCGAGCAGGCGGTCCAGATGCTCGCCGACAAGCGCGCGAAGGGCCCGGCCAAGAAGGCTCCGGCCAAGCGCGCGCCTGCCAGGAAGCCCGCGGCCAAGACCACGGCGGCCAAGACCACGGCGGCCAAGACCACGGCGGCCAAGACGACGGCGGCCAAGACGACCGCGGCCAAGACGACCGCGGCGAAGACGACGGCGGCCGCCAAGAAGACGACCGCAGCGAAGAAGCCCGCCGCGCCCCGCGCCACCGCCGCGAGCCGCGCGGCCGCGGCGGCCGCCGCCGAGACGTCGGACGCGACGGAGTCGTGACCGGGCTGTTCGTCACCCTCGAGGGCGGGGACGGCGCGGGCAAGACCACGCAGGCCCGGCTGCTCGAGGAGTGGCTGGGCACGCGGGGCGAGACCGTCGTCCGCACCCGCGAGCCCGGAGGCACCGAGGTGGGCCTGCAGATCCGCGAGATCGTTCTGCACCACCGCGGCGAGATCGACCCGCGGGCCGAGGCCCTGCTCTACGCGGCGGACCGCGCCCAGCACATCGGCACGCTCGTGCGACCGGCGCTCGAGCGCGGAGAGGTCGTCGTGCAGGACCGCTACATCGACTCCTCCGTCGCCTACCAGGGAGCCGGGCGGGTCCTCGACGCCGTCGAGGTCCGGCGGCTCTCGGAGTGGGCCACCCACGACCTGAGGCCAGACCTCACCGTCCTGCTCGACCTCGACCCCGCCGTCGCGCGGGGCCGGCTCGACGCGGCCCGCACCCGCTTCGACCGGCTGGAGGCCGAGAAGGCGGAGTTCCACGGGCGCGTGCGCGAGGCGTTCCTGGCGATCGCCGAGACGGACGCCGAGCGCTTCCTCGTCGTGGACGCCGCTCTCCCCGTCGAGGAGATCGCGGCCGCGGTGCGGGAGCGGGTCGCCGTCCTCCTCGACGGCGCGTCGGCTGTCGGTGCTCGCGGTTAGCCTGGTTGCATGACCGTCTGGAGCCAGCTCGTCGGGCAGGAGCACGCCATCGGCGCCCTGCAGGACGCCTCGACGCCCCGGGACGACCGTGGCCGGGAGTCGTCGTCGATGACGCACTCCTGGCTCATCACCGGCCCTCCCGGGTCCGGCCGCTCGAACCTCGCCTACGCGTTCGCCTCCGCACTGCTCTGCCGCCACGGCGGCTGCGGGGAGTGCCCCGACTGCCGCCAGGTCGCCGCCCGCTCCCATCCCGACCTCGCCGTGCTGACCACCGAGCGCGTGATCATCTCGATCGACGAGGTGCGGCGGCTGGTCAGCAGCTCGCAGTACTCGCCCTCGGTGTCGCGCTACCGCGTCATGGTCATCGAGGACGCCGACCGGATGAGCGAGCGCACGTCCAACGTGCTGCTGAAGGCGCTCGAAGAGCCGCCGGAGCGCACGGTCTGGATCCTGTGCGCCCCGAGCGAGGCCGATCTGCTCCCCACCATCCGCTCCCGCGTCCGCTCCGTGCGGCTCCGCGTGCCGAGCGTCGAGGACGTCGCCGGTCTCCTCGAGCGCCGCGACGGGGTCGACCCCGAGACCGCCGAGCGCGCCGCCCGCCAGGCTCAGAGCCACATCGGGATGGCGCACCGCCTGGCGACCGACGCGAACGCGCGCGAGCGGCGCGAGGAGACGCTCCGCATCGCCCTGCGCCTCCGCGGCGTCTCGGACGCGGTGCTCGGCGCGGCGCGGATGATCGAGGTCGCGACCGAGGACGCCAAGGCGATCACCCTCGAGCGCGACGAGGCCGAGCGGCAGCAGGCGCTGCGCTCGCTCGGCGTCGAGCCCGGGGGCACCGTGCCCGCGCAGCTCCGCTCGCAGCTGCGGGCGCTCGAGGAGGACCAGAAGCGACGCGCGACGCGGAGCCTCCGCGACGGCCTCGACCGGATCCTCGTCGACCTGCTCTCCCTCTACCGCGACGTGGTGCGCCTCCAGCTCGGAGCGCCCGGAGGCGTCATCAACGAGGAGGTCCGGACCGAGATGACCGCGCTCGCCGACGCGACTCCGCCCGACCGCACGCTCGCCGTCCTCGACGCGATCGCGACCGCCCGGCAGCGGATCGACGCGAACGTCTCCCCGGTCCTCGCTCTCGAGGCGCTGCTCGTCGTCGCGGCGCGCCGTCCGGTGGCCGCGTGAGGCGGGGGCGCCGTTCGGCCGTCGTCGTCGCGCTCGTCGCGGCCGCGTCCCTCCTGACCGGCTGCTTCGCGCCCGGCCCGAGCGTCGACCGGACCTCCACCCCCTATCCGCAGACCGTCGACGACTCCCTGGAGCGCTACTACTCGCAGGTGCTGGTCTGGGACGACTGCGGCGACGGCGCTCTCTGCACCGACGCGACCGTCCCGCTCGACTGGGACGACCCCTCGGGGGAGATCGCGTCGATCGCTCTGGTGCGCCGACCCGCGACGAAGGGCCCGGCGATCGGGTCCCTGCTCGTGAATCCGGGCGGACCGGGAGCGTCGGGCGTCGACTTCGTCCGCGACAGCGCCGACTACGCGGTCGACTCCGCGCTCGCCGCCCGGTACGACGTCGTCGGCTTCGATCCGCGCGGGGTGGGCGCCTCCACCGCGGTCTCCTGCCTCGACGCCGCGGGGCTCGACTCCTACCTCTACGACATCACGCCGGGGGAGCGGGGCAGCGACGAGTGGATCCAGGCGCAGCGCACGACCGCTGCCGCGTTCGCCGCCGCTTGCGAGGAGCGTAGCGGGCCGCTGCTGCCCGAGGTCGGCACCCCGAGCGCCGCCCGTGATCTCGACGTGCTGCGCGCGGCGCTCGGCGACGAGACGCTGCACTACCTCGGCTACTCCTACGGCACGTTCCTCGGAGCGACCTACGCCGGGCTGTTCCCGGACCGGGTCGGCCGCCTCGTCCTCGACGGCGCGATCGACCCGGCGGCCACCTCGTTCGACGTGGTGCGCGAGCAGGCGAAGGGGTTCGAGAGCGCACTGCGCGCCTACCTCTCCGACTGCCTCCGCTCGGACGACTGCCCGTTCACCGGCACTGTCGACGCGGGGATGGCCCAGCTGAAGCGCATGCTCGAGGACGTGGACGCCTCGCCGATCCGGGCCGCCGACGGCCGTGAGCTCGGCGCGAGCACGCTGTTCACCGCGATCGTCTACCCGCTCTACGACGCCACGGCGTGGGGAGCGCTGAGCGAGATGCTGGCCGGCGTGCGCCGGGGCGACCCCGCGGTCGCGTTCCAGTACGCGGACGCCTACAACGGGCGCGACGCGGACGGCCGGTACGCGGACAACACCACCGAGGCGTTCCTCGCGATCAACTGCGTCGACTACTCCTACGACGCCGACACCGCCTCGATGCGCGCCGACGAGGCCGCTCTCGAGCAGGCCGCGCCGACCATCGGCCGCTACATGGCCTACGGCGACATCCTCTGCAGCGAGTGGCCGGCGGCGTTCGAGGGCTCCCGCGAGCCGATCACCGCGGAGGGCTCGGCGCCCATCCTGGTCGTGGGCACCACGAACGATCCCGCGACGCCCTACGTGTGGGCGCAGGCACTCGCGGGCGAGCTCTCCGCCGGACACCTGGTCACCTACGACGGCGAGGGCCACACGGCCTACAACAAGTCGACGTCCTGCGTGAACGACGCGGTCGACGCGTACCTGCTCGAGGGGACGGTCCCGGAGGTGGACCCGAAGTGCTGACCGAGCAGGAGCGGTCCCGCGAGCAGCAGCCCGGGCTCCGCGAGCGCAAGCGCCTGGCCACGCGGCGGGCGATCGAGATCGCCGTCCTCCGCCTCGCTAGCGAGCGCGGGCCGGAGCGCGTGACCATCGACGACGTCTCGCGCGCCGCCGACGTCTCCACGCGCACCTTCTTCAACTACTTCGCCTCGAAGGAGGACGCGCTGGTCGGCGGGCTCCCGGTCATCGCCGACGAGACGGCGGCGTCGTTCGTCGCGGGCCGGGGCGCCGTGCTCGAGGACCTGCAGCGGGTCTTCGTCGCCGCGATGGAGGAGCCGCTCGAGGAGGACCGGGAGCTGCACGTCCTCCGCCGCGCGCTCTTCCGCGAGCACCCGCATCTGGTCGGTCTGAAGATCGCGGGCATGCGCGAGTTCGAGCTCGCGGTCGAGGGGCTCGTCGCCGAGCGTCTCGGCCAGGAGGACGACGACGCGGAGCGGGTGCGCAGCCGGGCGCGGATGCTGACGCTCCTCGGGCTCGCCGCCGTCCGCCACGCCTGGGCGGCCTGGGTCGATCACGACGGCCGGGAGGCCCTGCCCGGACGCATCGCCCGCTCCTTCGAGGAGCTCCGCGTCGCGCTCGCCTGAGCCGAGCGCGGCGGTCGCCGCCGCCGTCGCGGAGCCTCTGCTCGACCGCGCCGTCCTGATTCACGCCCGGGGGCGCGAGCAGGCTATGCTGTGTAATCGTGTCCGGGGCTCAGGCCCCGCGTGCACGCCGCCTTAGCTCAGTCGGCAGAGCGTCTCACTCGTAATGAGAAGGTCGTGGGTTCGATTCCCACAGGCGGCTCCCTCTCCCGTCATCCGCGACGTCCCGGCCGGATCCGCGAGTTCCCGGCCTCATCCGCGGCGTCCAGGTCGCGTCGAACTCGCGTCGCTACCCTGTTGCGGATGACCGACACGCCTCCTCCCCGCCGTCGCCGCACTCTCGTGGTCGCTGCGGTGCTCGTGGCCGCCGTGCTCGGTGGCGGCGCCTTCGGCGTGGGGACGGCCCTCGGCAGCGCCGCGGAGCCCGGGGCGCTGCCCGTCGCCTCGACCCCGACCGCCACCGCGACTCCCACACCGACGCCGACGGCCACGGCGCGGCCCACCGCCGAAGCGGCGGCCGAGGCGCTCCGCACCTGCTCGGTGGCGGGGCTCGCCGCCGACCCGCGCCTGGGCTCGATGCAGGCGCGTGTGGTCGACGCCGCGACGGGCGAGGTCCTGTTCGACCGCGGGGGCGGGACCGCGTCCCGCACCGCCTCCGCCCTCAAGATCCTCACGGCCGCGTCGGCGCTCGCGGTCCTCGGCCCGGACACGCGCATCGCCACCACCGTGGTCCGCGGGAGCGAGCCCGGAAGCGTCGTCCTCGTCGGCGGGGGAGACCTCACCCTGACCCGGCTCCCGACCGGCCGGGAGTCGACCTACGCCGGAGCGGCCCACCTCGACGATCTCGCGGCGCAGGTCGAGAGCGCCTGGGAGGCCGACCCCTCCACCGCCGGGACGCCGATCACGTCGCTGGTGCTCGACTCCTCCCTCTACTCGGGCGAGACCTGGCAGCCGAGCTGGAACCGCAAGGAGCAGGTCGACGGCTACATGCCCGAGATCACGGCGCTCCAGGTGGACGGCGATCGCGAGGACCCCACGGCCTCGACCTCCGAGCGCGGCACGGATCCGGTCGGCCGGGCCGGAGAGGCGTTCGCCGACGAGCTGGACGGCTCGCCCGTGGTCTCCACCGGGACGGCTCCCGCGGGCGCGGCGGTTCTCGGCACGGTGGAGTCGGCCCCGGTCGGCACGCTCGTGCAGCAGATGCTGCTCGTCTCCGACAATGCGATCGCCGAGATGCTCGCGCGACTCGTCGCGATCCGCACCGGCGCGGGCAGCGACTTCGCTGCCGAGCAGGCCGGTGTGCTGCAGGGGCTCGCCGGTTACGGCGTCGACACGTCCGGGATCGCGATCGTCGACGGCTCCGGCCTGAGCGACGACAACGCGGTCGCGCCGGCGTACTTCACCGAGCTGCTCCGGAAGGTGCAGGCCCGCGAGGGGCAGCTGGGGATCCTCCTGGACGGCCTGCCGGTGTCGGGCCGGACGGGCTCGCTCTCCTACTCCGACCGCTTCGCCGGCGACAACGCCGCGGCCGACGGCGCGGTGCGGGCGAAGACGGGCTGGATCGACACCGGCTACACCCTGGCCG
The DNA here is from genome assembly GCF_002931415.1 of Rathayibacter sp. AY1E8. NCBI lineage: Bacteria > Bacillati > Actinomycetota > Actinomycetes > Micrococcales > Microbacteriaceae > Rathayibacter > Rathayibacter sp. AY1E8. The sequence continues at coordinate 48,204 of NZ_PSVI01000018.1, read as the reverse complement.
GCGTGATCACCGCGGCGGACGGCACCGAGCTGACCTTCGCGGTCTACGCTCTCGGCGACGTCTCCGACTCGGCGAAGACCGCGATCGACACTCTCGTGACGGGCGTCTACCGCTGCGGATCCTCGCTCTCCGACTCCTGACCCGGACGGGTCGGCCGCCCGCTCCTCCTCTCCACCTCCTCCTCTCCACCTCCTCCCGGAAGGCCCACGATGACCACCGCACTCCTGATCGTCGACGTGCAGAACGACTTCACCGAGGGCGGCGCGCTCGCCGTCACAGGCGGCGCGGCCGTCGCCCAGGGCATCACCGCGCATCTGGCGGCGCACGCCGACCGGTACTCCGCGGTGCTGGCCTCCCGCGACTGGCACGAGGGCGACTCCGACAACGGCGGCCACTTCGCGGTGGAGCCGGACTTCGTCGACAGCTGGCCCGTCCACTGCGTCGCCGGCACGGACGGCGCGCGGTTCCACCCGGCCCTGGACACCGCTCGGATCGACGTGCAGATCCTCAAGGGACAGGGCCGTCCCTCCTACTCGGCCTTCGAGGGCACGACGGAGGCGGGCGAGGAGCTCGGCGCCGTGCTCGCGGAGCGGGGCGTCACCGCGCTCGACGTCGTGGGACTCGCGACCGACCACTGCGTGCGCGCCTCGGCACTCGACGCGCGACGGGCGGGGCTCGAGGTCCGCGTGCTCGAGGACCTGGTCGCGGGCGTCTCCGAGGAGGCGAGTGCCGCGGCGCTGCGCGAGCTCACGGAGGCGGGAATCCGCGTCGAGCGGTCCGTCTGAGGGCTCGTCCCTCCACAGGGCTCAGGGAGGCGCAGGTCCTCGCGGCTCCCGGCGACACCGCCCCCGGAGCGATTGCCCGTCCTACACTGGGAGGACGAGAAGCTCCTCCTGGCGCGGTCTGCGCGCTCCGATCCGAAGAAGTGGTTCCCTCCTGTGACTGATTCCGTCGCGTCCCGCGCCGCCGAGACCGCTCTGCTCGCCCGCATCCCCACGCAGCTGCTGATCGGCGGTGAGTGGGTGGACGCCTCAGGCGGCGGCTCGATCGACGTCGAGGACCCGGCCACCGGAGCGGTCCTGGTCTCGATCGCCGACGCGACTCCGGAGGACGGGGTCCGGGCGCTCGACGCCGCCGTCGCCGCCGGTCCGTCGTGGGCCGCGACGGCGCCGCGGAAGCGGGGCGAGATCCTCCGGCGGGCGTTCGACCTCCTGCAGGAGCGCACCGAGGAGTTCGCGCTCCTGATGGCGCTCGAGATGGGCAAGCCGGTCGCGGAGGCGAGGGGCGAGGTCGTGTACGGCGGCGAATTCCTCCGCTGGTTCAGCGAGGAGGCGGTGCGCATCAGCGGACGCTACGGAGTCTCGCCCGAGGGCAGCGGCCGGATGATCGTCTCGCAGCACCCGGTGGGCACCTGCTACCTCATCACGCCCTGGAACTTCCCGCTCGCGATGGCGACGCGGAAGATCGCTCCGGCGCTGGCGGCGGGCTGCACCGTCGTCGTGAAGCCGGCCGAGCTCACTCCGCTCACCACGCTCGCCTTCGCGGCGCTGCTCGCCGAGGCGGGGCTCCCCGACGGCGTGCTCAACGTGGTCACCACGTCCTCGGCGGGAGCCGTGTCGGCTCCGATCCTGTCGGATCCCCGCCTGCGGAAGGTGTCCTTCACCGGCTCCACGCCCGTCGGGCGCACGCTGCTGAAGCAGGCCTCCGAGAACGTGCTGCGGACCTCGATGGAGCTGGGCGGCAACGCGCCCTTCGTCGTGTTCGAGGACGCCGACCTCGACCGGGCGGTCGAGGGCGCGATGCTCGCGAAGTTCCGCAACATCGGCCAGGCCTGCACGGCCGCCAACCGCTTCTTCGTGCACGAGTCGATCGCCGAGGAGTTCGCGGCGCGGATCGTGGGGCGCGTGCGCGCTCTGCGCGTCGGCCGCGGCACGGAGGACGGAGTGACCATCGGCCCGCTGATCGACGAGCGCGCGGTCGAGAAGGCGTCCGCGCTGGTGGAGGACGCCGTCTCCCGCGGCGCGCGCCTGCTCACCGGCGGCGATCGGATCGAGGGGGCGGGCCACTTCTACCGGCCGACCGTGCTCGCGGGGGTCGACCGGGAGAGCGAGATCCTGCGCACCGAGATCTTCGGCCCGGTCCTCGCGATCGTGCCGTTCACCGACGAGGACGACGCCGTCGCGCTCGCCAACGACACCGAGTACGGACTGGTGTCCTACGTCTTCACGCGCGACCTCGCCCGCGGTCAGCGGATGATCGAGCGGCTCGCCACCGGGATGATGGGCCTCAACGTCGGCGTGGTGTCGAACGCGGCGGCGCCCTTCGGCGGGGTGAAGCAGTCGGGCCTCGGCCGCGAGGGCGGACTCGAGGGGATCCACGAGTACCTCAGCACCAAGTACACGCTCACCCCCGACCCCTTCGCCTGATCCGGTGGAGCGGATCGAGGTCACCGCGCTCGACGACCCGCGGCTGCGCGACTACGCGCACGCGACCGACGTCGCGCTGAAGAACGCCCGCGGCCCGCACGGCCTGTACATCGCGGAGTCGGCGCTCGTGCTCGAGCGCGCGATCGCCGCCGGGCACCGGCCGCGCTCGGTGCTCGCCCTCGGCGGGTCGGCCGGTGAGGCCGAGCGCCTGGTCGGTCGCTTCGACGTCCCCGTCTTCACGGGCCCGGGTGAGCTCCTGGCCGAGCTCACCGGGTACACCCTGCACCGCGGCCTGATCGCGGCGCTGGACCGGCCCGTGCTGCCCGACCCGGCCGGCCTGCTCGCGGGAGCGCGCCGCGTCGTCGTGCTCGAGGACGTGGTCGACCCGACCAACGTCGGCGCGATCTTCCGCTCCGTCGGGGCCATCGGAGCCGATGCGGTGCTGGTGACGCAGCGCTGCTCCGATCCGTACTACCGCCGCGCCATCCGCGTGAGCATGGGAACGGTCCTCCAGGTGCCCTGGACGCGCGTCGGCGACTGGCCGTCGACGCAGCGGCTCCTGCACGGAGCTGGTTTCACGATCGCGGCGATGGCTCTGACCCCGGAGGCGGTGCCCCTGCGGGACTTCGCCGCCCGCGCTCCGGAGCGCGTCGCCCTCGTGCTCGGCACCGAGGGGCAGGGTCTCACCGCCGAAGCGCTCGCCGCCGCCGATGTCGCCGTCCAGATCCCGATGCGGCACGGGATCGACTCGCTCAACGTCGCTGCGGCGTCGGCGGTCGCGATGTGGGCGCTCGCCGAGCCCTCCTGAGAGGCGCGCCTGTGCCCCGTTGGGGGTGCCACTGAGACGTGAGAGCGCGCCCAGCGCTCGCCGGAAGCATCGACTGCGCTACCGTGGCCGCACTCCTGCCCGCAGCCGTCACGAACGAGGTCGTCCATGCTCCTGCGCACGACGCTCCGCCCGCCCGTCGCGCTGCTCGTCGGAGTCGCGCTCACACTGAGCCTCACCGCCTGCTCCGGTCCCGCCGCGGAGGTGCCGGACGGGTCCGTGCGCGACTCGGGCTCCGTCGCGACCGCCGCCCCGGCGCCCACCGGCACAGCCGATCCCGAGAGCGGCGCGCGCATGACCCGCCTGATCAGCGACTGCCTCGCCCGCTACGGCCTGAGCGACCGGCCGCCGCTCGCGGGCCCGCTCGCGGAGGAGGAGGTCCGCCTGGCGGCGCAGCGCGCCCGTGACGCCTACGACGCCACCCTGACCGACTGCTCGGCGCAGGCGCTCGCGTCCGGAGAGCCGAGCAGTGATCCGACGGGGGAGCCCGGCAGCGAGCCGACCGACGAGCCCGACGCCGACTCCACCCCCGCTCCGGCGGGCTGACCGTGCGACTCGAGGGGACGTCCGCGCTGATCGCGGGGGGAGCATCCGGACTGGGAGCCGCGACGGCGACGGCGCTCGACGCCGCAGGAGCGCACGTGGTCGTGCTCGACCTGCCGCACGCGGTGGAGGCCGCGCGTCTGCCCGCCTCCGTGCAGCTGATCGCCGGGGACGTCCTCGATCCGGACGCCGTCTCGCGCGCCGTGGCGGCGGCGGGGGAGCTGCGCGTCGCCGTGAGCTGTGCGGGCGTGGCCACACCCGGGCGGCTGCTCGGACGCGACGGGCCGCTGCCGAACGAGCAGTTCGACCAGGTGCTGCGGATCAACACGACCGGGACGCTCAACGTGCTGCGCCTCGCCGCGGCGTCGATCGCCGAGCGGGAGCCGATCGATGGGGAGCGGGGAGTCCTGGTCACGACCGCCTCCGTCGCCGCCTTCGAGGGGCAGATCGGACAGGCGGCCTACGCCGCGTCGAAGGGAGCCGTGGCGGCGATGACCCTGCCGCTCGCGCGCGAGCTCGCGGCCCGGCTCGTGCGCGTGGTGTCGATCGCACCGGGCACGTTCGACACGCCCCTGCTCGCCGGGCTGCCGGACAGGGCCCGCGAGGCGCTCGGCTCGGCGACGCCGCATCCGGCTCGCCTCGGACGCCCCGAGGAGTTCGCGGCCCTGGTGCGGCACATCGTCGAGAACCCCATGATCAACGGCGAGACCATCCGGCTCGACGGGGCTCTGCGGCTGCCGCCGCGCTGAGGGACGAGCGGGCGCAGGCTGCCGGTCGAGACGTGCGGGCGTCTCGACACGCCGCTGCGCGGCTGGTCGACCGGCATGAGGCGGCGGCGGTCGCGAGACGCCGCTGCGGCGTCCGTCAGACGAGCAGCTGGTGCTTGGCGAGGTCCCGGTAGAGCGGCGTCGACTCGACGAGCTCGGAGTGGGTGCCGACTCCCACGACCTCGCCCTTCTGCAGCACGACGATGCGGTCGGAATCGACCACCGTCGACAGGCGGTGCGCGATCACCAGCAGGGTCCGGTTCTCGGCGACCGCGTCGATCGCCAGGCGCAGGCGCTGCTCGTTGAGTCCGTCGAGGCTCGACGTGGACTCGTCCAGCAGCAGGATCGGCGGGGCCGCCAGGAGCGCGCGGCCGATCGCGAGGCGCTGACGCTCACCGCCCGAGAGCATCACTCCGCTCTCGCCCACCGGCGCGTGCAGGCCGAGCGGGTTGCGCTCGAGCACGTCGGTCAGGTTCACCGCCTCGAGCACCCGGAGGCAGTCGGCGTCGTCGGCGTCGGGGCGGCCGAGGACGAGGTTCTCGCGGATGGTGCCGGCCAGGACCGGGGCGTCCTGCTCGACGTAGCCGATCTGCGCGCGGAGCGCGTCGCGGTCGATGGCCGTGATGTCGACACCGCCGAGTCGGACGACGCCGGCCTCCGGGTCGTAGAACCGCTCGATGAGGGCGAGGATCGTGCTCTTGCCCGCTCCCGACGGCCCGACCAGGGCGGTGCGCTTGCCGCGCGGCACGGTGAAGGAGACGCCGCGCAGGACGGTGCGGTCGCGCTCGTCCGCTACGGCCGCCGCGTCGGGAACGGCGCCCTCCTCGTAGGAGAACACCACGTCCTCGAAGGAGATGGCCTCCTCCGCCACGCCGGCGCCGAGGCCGCCCGCGGAGGCGTCGCCGTCGCCCTCGATCGGCAGATCGATGATCTCCTGGATGCGGCCGAGGGCGCCCAGCGCCGAGTTCACCGAGGTGATGGCGCCGATGAAGTTGCCGAGCGGCATCACCATCATGAAGAGGAAGAGGATGAACGAGACCAGCTGGGCGATGTCGATCGCGCCGGACGCGACGCGGTAGCCGCCGACGCCGAGGACGGCGAGGAAGGCGACCTGCATGGCGATCCCGGCCACCGGCACCACGAGGGCCGAGACGTGCGCGACGCGGATCCCGAGGCGGTACGCCTCCGTCGCGTGCTGGTCGACGACCGCGATCTCGCGATCGGTGGCTCCGGCGGCACGGATCGTCCGGACGGCGCTGATGGCGCGCTCGACGGCCGCGGCCAGATCGCCGACCTTCTCCTGGGCCTTGCGGCTGGCGGTGCGGATGCCGCGGCCGAGGGTCAGCGCGAGCCCGAGGGCCACCGCCACCACCGCCACGATGATCAGCAGCAGCACCCAGTCGATGACGGCCATCGCGATGATCGCGCCGACGAAGACGAGGGAGCCCGCGATCGAGTCGACGAGCCCTTGGGTCAGCACCGCGCGCAGGAGCGTGGAGTCGGAGCCGACGCGCGAGACGAGGTCGCCGGTGCGGCGCGCGTCGAACTCCCGGATGGGGAGGCGCAGCAGCCGCGCGACGAGGCGGCGGCGGCTCGAGAGCACGATCCCCTCGCCGGTGCGCTGGAGCAGGTAGTGCGCGAAGCCCGAGATCAGCCCGGAGGCCACGACCAGGCCGACGAGGGCCCACACCAGCGGGCCGAGATCGAGACCGGACTGGACCCGGGTGATGACCTGGCCGACGAGCAGGGGCTGGCCGAGGCTCGCCGCCGCTCCGAACAGGCTGAGGACCACGACGACCGAGAGGATGCCGCGGTGCTCGAGCAGGTAGGGCACGAGCTGCGAGAAGGAGGCGCGGGGTCCGTCGTCGCGGGAGGGTCGTCGTCCGCCGCGCCGGGAGGTGGTGGTGCTCATCGCCGTCCATTCTGCCCCGTCGTCGCTGCGAGCAGGCCGCCAGAGGGCGGGCCCGGTGCTCAGGGAGGGAGCGGAGACGCGGACGGCCCGCCGGGGGATCCCGTCGGGCCGTCCTCTGCAGGGAGTCCTACGAGACGTTGTCGTGGTACGACGCGTTCTTCGTCTCCTTGGAGAGCAGGAGCGCGATCAGCGTCAGCACGGCCGCGGCGCTGAGGTAGAGGCCGACCAGCACGGTGCTGCCGCCCGCCGCCCTCCACAGCGCGACCGCGATGATCGGCGCGAGGGCCGCTCCGAGGATCGATGCGAGGTTGTACGCCATCGCCGAGCCGGTGTAGCGGACGTTGGTCGGGAACAGCTCGGGGAGGACGGCGCCCATCGGGCCGAAGGTCAGGCCCATCAGCGTGAAGCCGAGGATCAGGACCGCCATGACGCCCGCGAAGCCGGCGCTGAACAGGGGCACGAAGAGCAGGCCGAAGACGAGGATCGCCGCGGTCACCACGAGCAGCGTGCGCCGGCGGCCGAAGCGCTCCGCGAGCGGGCCGGAGACGAGCGTGAAGATCCCGAAGAACACGACGCCGACGATCAGCATGACGAGGAAGTCGTTGCGCGTGTAGCCGAGGCCCGGAACCGCGCCGTCGACGGGCGAGGTGCCGTAGGTCAGCGTGAACGTGGTCATGAGGTAGAAGAGCACGTAGGTCGCCAGCATGATGAAGGTGCCCAGGATGAGCGGGCGCCAGCTGGTGACGAAGACGCGGGCGAGGGGCAGCTTGGCGACCTCGCCCTTCTCGACGACCTTCTGGAACGCGGGCGTCTCGACGAGCTTGAACCGCACGTAGAGCCCGATGATCACGAGCACGGCGCTCGCCAGGAACGGCACGCGCCAGCCCCAGGCCGCGAACGTCTCGTCGCTCATCGTGCTCGCGAGCACCAGGAACAGGACGTTGGCGACGATGAAGCCGATCGGTGCGCCCAGCTGCGGGAAGGTGCCGTAGATGGCGCGCTTGCCGGCCGGTGCGTTCTCGGTCGCGAGCAGCGCGGCTCCGGACCACTCGCCGCCGAGGCCGAGGCCCTGGCAGAAGCGCATCACGACGAGCAGGAACGGAGCGAGGAACTCCCAGCCGGGCGTGAGCGCGGTGGGCAGGCAGCCGATCAGGAAGGTCGCGACGCCCATGGTGAGCAGCGAGGCGACGAGGGTGCCCTTGCGGCCGACGCGGTCGCCGAAGTGGCCGAAGATGATCGACCCGATCGGGCGCGCGATGAACGCGACGCCGAAGACGGCGAAGGAGGCGAGGAGGGCCGTGGCCGGGTCCTCGTTGACGAAGAAGAGCGACGGGAAGACCAGGACGGCGGCGGTCGCGTAGGCGTAGAAGTCGTAGAACTCGATCGAGGTGCCGATGAGGCTGGCGAGGATGACGCGGCCGCGGGAGTTCTGCGGGGCGGCTGCTGGCGCGTCGGAGACGGCGGGAGAGGACATGAGGGAGGGGCTCCGTGTGGACGGCGACTCCCCCTGAGCCGGCGGGGCGGGGCGTCGATCGGGCGTCGCGGACCGCTGGGGCGAGGGGGAGGAGAGAGGGGTCGCTCGTGACGACCCGACCACTTTACTCCGTGTTCTCCCAGGTTCGTGTGCGGGCGGCCCCAGGACGGGGGCCGCCCGCAGTGGTTCAGCTGCGCAGCGAGCGGAGGAGCAGAGCGGTCGAGACCGCCGCCTCGGCCGCCTCGCGCCCCTTGTCCTCCTTCGAGCCGGGAAGGCCCGCGCGATCGATGCCCTGCTGCTCGGTGTCGAGGGTGAGCACGCCGAAGCCGACCGGCTTGCCCGTCAGGATCGAGACGGTGGTGAGCCCGGAGGTGGCGGCGTCCGAGACGTACTCGAAGTGCGGGGTGCCGCCGCGGATGATCACGCCGAGGGCGACGACCGCGTCGGCCCCCGCCTCCAGGGCCGCCTTCGAGGCGACGGGCAGCTCGAACGAGCCGGGCACGCGCACGAGCGACCAGGACGCTCCGGCCTCGTCGAGGGCTCGGCCCGCTCCGGCGATCAGACCGTCGCTGATCTGCTCGTGCCAGGTCCCCGCGATGACGACGACGCGCAGTCCCGCGCCGTCGAGAGGGGAGGTGGTGGGGGCGCCGCTACCGGCCATTGCTACTCCTTCGTGGTGGCGCCGGCGATCCCGGCGTCGAGGGCGAGGCCGGAGATCCCGGCGTCGAGGGGGTCGTGGTCGAGGACGCTGTCGAGGGTGTGGCCCATGCGGTCGCGCTTGGTCTCGAGGTAGCCCTCGTTGAAGGCGCCGACCCCGACGACGAGCGGCACGCGCTCGGCGACGACGATGCCGCGGTCGGTGAGCTGGCGGACCTTCTCGGGGTTGTTGGTGAGCAGGCGCACCTCGGTGAGGCCGAGGTCCTCGAGGATCCCGACCGCCGCTCCGTAGTCCCGCGCGTCGGCGGGGAGCCCGAGGGCGAGGTTCGCGTCGAGGGTGTCGAGTCCGTCCTCCTGCAGGCGGTAAGCGCGCAGCTTGTTGATCAGGCCGATGCCCCGGCCCTCGTGCCCGCGGAGGTAGACGACGACGCCGCCGTCCCGCTGGATCGTGTCGAGGGCGGCGTCGAGCTGGGGTCCGCACTCGCACTTCAGCGAGCCGAACGCCTCGCCGGTCAGGCACTCGGAGTGCACGCGCACCAGTGCGGGCCGCCCCGCGGCGACCTCTCCCGCGAGGATCGCGACGTGATCCGCTCCGGTCTGCCGGTCGCGGTAGGCGCGGATGCGGAACGGGCCGTGGGTGGTCGGCACCGTGGTCTCGACCTCGAAGCTCACCCGCGCGCTCTCCGGGACCGCGACCGTGACGGGCACCTCCGCGTCGCAGTGGAACTCCTGCAGGTACGCGATGAGGGCCGCGACCGTGGTCACCGGCACGCCCTCGCGCTCGCCGAGAGCGATCAGCCCGGGCAGCCGCATCATCTCGCCGTCCTCGGCGACGATCTCGGAGATCGCGCCCACGGGGTACAGGCCGGCGAGCTTCATCAGGTCGACCGCCGCCTCCGTGTGCCCGTCGCGCTCGCGCACGCCGCCGTCGACGGCGCGCAGCGGCAGGATGTGGCCGGGGCGGTTCAGGCGGGACGGGGTCGCCTCGGGGTCGGCCAGCACGCGGAGGGTGTGCGCGCGGTCGGAGGCGCTGATGCCGGTGGAGAGCCGGTCGGCCGCGTCGACGGACAGCGTGTAGGCGGTGCCGCGCGGGTCCTCGTTCTCGACCACCATCAGCGGCAGGGCGAGGCGGTCGGCGATCTCGTTGGTCATCGGCGCGCAGATGAACCCGGAGGAGTGGCGGACCATCCAGGCGATCGTCTCCTGGCTGGCGAGCTGGGCCGAGACGATGACGTCGCCCTCGTTCTCGCGGCCCTCGTCGTCCGCGACGATGATCGGGCGCCCGGCGCGCAGCGCCTCGACGGCCTCGGGGATGGTGGCGAGGCTCATGAGCGGGCCTCCGCGATCGAGCGCAGCGCGAGCATCCGCTCGACGTGGCGGGCCAGGACGTCGGTCTCGATGTTGACCTGATCGCCGATCGCGCGCGCGCCCAGCGTGGTGACGGCGAGCGTCTCGGGGATCAGCGAGACCTCGAACCACTGCTCCGGCTCGGCGGCGGGGCTGATCGCCGAGACGGTCAGCGAGACGCCGTCCACCGCGATCGAGCCCTTGTCGACGACGAGCGGAGCGATGCCGGTCGGCAGCGAGAACCGCAGCACCCGCCAGGCCTCGCCCGGTGCGATGGCGAGCAGCGTCGCCGTGCCGTCGATGTGGCCCTGGACGATGTGGCCGCCGAGCCGGTCGCCGACCAGCGCGGCGCGCTCGAGATTCACGGGGTCGCCGACGCCCACGGTGTCGAGGGTCGACATCCGCAGGGTCTGCGCCATGACGTCGGCGGTGAAGCCCTCGTCCGTGTGCTCGACGACGGTGAGGCAGACGCCCGAGACCGCGATCGAGTCGCCGTGCCGCACGCCCTCGACGGCGAGGGGCCCGCGGATGCTGAGGCGGATCGCGTCGGCGCCCGCCTCGACGGCGGTCACGACGCCCTTCTCCTCGATGATTCCGGTGAACATCAGTGGGTCTCCATCTGCAGGGCGTGGGGGAGGCGGGCCGGGGTGCCGGCACCGCCCGCGGGGAGGACGTCGGGGCGCGCGGTCACGAGGAGGTCGTCGCCGAGGATCTCGACCGAGTGGAGGGAGAGGCGCCGGGCCCCGCCGATGCTCTCCACGCCGAGGTCGCCGAGCGCGAGGCGGGGGCCGCCGAGGAGCGCGGGCGCGAGGAACACGAGGTACTCGTCGACCAGTCCGGCGGCGACGAGCGCGGAGGCGAGGGTCGGTCCGGCCTCGACGTAGACGCTGCGGATCTCGGCGGAGTAGAGGTGCGCGAGGACCGCGGCGAGGTCGCGGGTGCGCTCGACCACGACGGCGCGGGGGTGCTCGTGCAGGCGGGCGCCCGGCGGCACGGGGCGCGTGCCGACGACGACGGGCACCGGCTGGTGGGCGAGGAGCTCGCCTCCGTCGCCGCGGGCGGTGAGCGCGGGATCGTCGGCGAGGACGGTCCCGGTGCCGACGAGGATCGCGTCGTGCGCGGCACGCTGCTCGTGCACGCGCTGCCGGGCCGCCGCTCCGGTGATCCAGCGGCTGCTGCCGTCCGCCGCCGCGGTGCGGCCGTCGAGGGTCGAGGCCCACTTGAGCGTGACGAAGGGGCGGTGCAGGCGGGTCGCGGTGAGCCACGGGTGGAGGAACTGCTCTCCCTCCTCGGCGAGCACGCCCTCGATCACCTCGACGCCGGCCTCGCGGAGGGTGCGACCGCCGCCGGCCGAGCGCTCGCCCGGGTCCGGCACGGCGTAGACGACGCGGGAGACGCCCGCCTCGATCAGGGCGCGGCTGCAGGGACCCGTGCGCCCGGTGTGGTCGCACGGCTCGAGCGAGACGACGGCCGTCGCGCCCTCGGCGGCGCCCGCCGTGACGTGCGACAGGGCGTCGACCTCGGCGTGCGCGGTGCCGGCTCCGTGGTGCCAGCCCTCGCCGAGGACGGTGCCGTCGGGCGCGAGGATCACGCAGCCCACGCGCGGGTTGGGTCCGCGGGCGGGCCCGCGCTCGGCGAGCGCCAGCGCCCGGCGCATCGCGTGCTCGTAGTCGATCGTCATTCCCGGTTCTTCCGTTCGTCGCCGAACTCCGGGGTCTCGATCGACGGTGCGCGGGCACCGTCGCTCAGCATCGCGCGGTGGTGCGCGACGCTCGTGCTGCCTCTCCTCCGGACTTTCACCGTCGGTCCTGGAGTTCCACCAGGTCAACCGCCGCCCCTCTCGAGGGGCTGCGGCTCGCGGACTGTGACCGCCGGTTCGGAATTCCCACCGACCCCGGAGCACGTGCTGTCCGGTCAGCCTACCCACCCGCCGCCCGGCGGGAGCCTCCGCGCGTCACACTCCCGGCGCACGGTCGGCTGGCGCGGGGCGGGCGGCGCTCGGACGCAGGGGCCGGGTCGCGCTCGTCGAGTCCCGCGCGGCGGAGGACGCCCGGCTCAGTGCCGGTGCTCGTCCACCCAGCGCGGGAAGGGGTCCGCGTACTCCGCCCAGGCGGCGGGGCCGGCCAGCAGCTCCTCGGGGGTGAGCAGGCAGCTCTGCAGGACGGCGGTCAGCCTCCCGGTGTCCAGGCCCGTCCCGAAGAAGGCGAGCTCCTGGCCGAGAGGCGCGTCCTCGTCCCAGCTGAGCAGGCTGGTCGGGTCCAGCGTCAGCACGTCGCCGGCGACCGACCACGAGCCGACCCGGTCGGCGCGCGTCGCCAGGCGCACCAGGCCGCGGGAGCGGAGGATGCGGCCCACCTTCTCCGCCACCAGCTCCCCGTGGACCGCCGTGCTCAGGCGGCCGGGGTGGAAGGGCAGCGGATCGCGGAACACGAACTCCTCGACGGTCGTGCCCGAGGCGCGGCGCCGCGAGGTCCCGTTGAGGGCGCACTGCCAGCCCATCGAGGAGGCGATCGCGTGCGCGCGCCGGGGGTGGAGCCTCCGTGGCGCCGCCGGGAGCTCACCGGCGGGGAGGAGATCGGCGGTGGGGGCGAGTGCTCGCAGGAGGTCGCGGACGAGTGCGGTCCGCTCGGGGTCGCTGTCGGAGAGGGGCTCGGCGAGGGCGATGAGGCTCGAGAACTCCAGGCGGGCGGCGAGGCGCTCCGCCGAGTCGAAGGAGGGGCCCGCGCCGCCGCAGAGCACGCGCAGGATCTCCTCCGTCGACGTCACGGCGACCACGTCGAGGATCGCGATGCGGGTGTCGGCGGGATGCCGCTGCGCGCAGAGGTGCTCGAGCACGAGTCCGATCTCGAGCGGGTCGGCCTGGCCATCGAGGGCGACGACCGTGTGACCGCGGTGGCCGTCGTCGGCGTCGGCCGCGAGGCGCCGGTGGAGCTCCTCGGCGAGAGCGGGACCGTCGGCGCCGGGCGGATCGACCTCGAGGTCGATCCGGGACTCGGGCCTGCCGGCGAGGAATGCGGCGGTCCGCCCGGCGTCGCGGGGGTCGGTCGCGCTGACGAGGGTGACGGCGAGGACGGGGGGTGCGGGGTGGTGGGGCTCCATGGACCGCTACTCTATCGATAACAGTTCTCATTAACGACAGGAGCATCCGTGAAGGTCCGCAACTCCCTCAGGTCGATGAAGGCGCAGCCCGGGTCGCAGGTGGTCCGCCGACGCGGCCGCGTCTTCGTGATCAACAAGCTGAACCCGCGCTTCAAGGCCCGTCAGGGCTGAGCGCCGACGGGAGGGTGCGAGCCCTCCCGTCGCGCACGGCCTCAGTGCTCGTCGTAGTGGCCGGCGTGAGCGGCGTGCTTGTGGCCGTCGTGGACGAAGTCGACGTGGTCGCCGTGCTGCACGGTCTCGTGCCCGCAGGCGTCGCCGTGCTCGTGGTCGGCGGTCGAGTGCTCGGCCTCCGACTCGTGCTCGTCGTAGTGGTCGCCGTGCAGGGCGTGGTGGTGCGTGCCGTGGACGTAGTCGACGTGGTCCTCGTGCTGCACGGCCGAGTGACCGCAGCCCTCGCCGTGCTCGTGCTCGGTGACGGGGTGCTCGGCGTGGAGATCGGTGGTGCTCATGGTGCTGCCTTTCCGGATGCGGGGGCCGCGGACGCGACGGGCTCCAGTCGACCAGATCCATAAACGCATTGCAATGGATGCGCCTAATCGAGAGCGATCATCGTTCCCGACAAGGACGGAGGTCACCCCTCCAGGGCGTGCCGGACAGCGTCGTCGACGATGTGCGTGACGTGGGTGTCGGCGACGGAGTAGTGCGCCTCGCGGCCCACGCGCTCGACCGCGACCAGCCCGGCGGTGCGGAGCATCCGCAGGTGCTGCGAGACCAGCGGCTGCGAGAGCCCGGTCACCTCCGCCAGCCGCCCGACCGTCGACGTCTCCTCGGCGAGGGCCCGGAGCAGGCGCAGCCGGGAGGAGGAGGACAGCACCTTGAAGAGCTCGGCGGCGGGTTCGAGGTCCTCGGTCATCTGCTCATGTAAGCAGAGGTGCATGCGCCGTGTCCGCGCGGCGCCCCGCGCGCCTCCGGCTACCCTCGGTGCGATGGACGAGGACAGGTACGGGCAGGACGTGCTCGCCGGCGACTGGCGCGCCCGCGGCAGGGTCGAGGTGGCGGTGGTCGAGGCCGAGCGCGATCTGGTGGTCGAGGAGGTCGCCTCCGGCTTCGTGGGTGCCGTGCTCGGAGTGGAGCTGCGGATGGTGCGGCTGGAGGACCGGTTCGGCAAGGTCCGCGTGTTCCCGCTGGGGCCCGGGTTCCTCCTCGAGGGGAAGCCCGTGTCGCTCAAGGCGCCCGGGCTGAAGCGCGACGCCGGCCTCGGTCGCGCGCGCTCCGCCTCCGGCTCCTTCCACGTCGCCGACGCGAAGGCGCGGGTCGCCCTGCCCAGCCGCATCTACGTCGAGGGCCGGCACGACGCCGAGCTGGTCGAGAAGGTCTGGGGCCACGACCTGCGGGTCGAGGGCGTCGTCGTCGAGTACATCGAGGGCGTCGACAACCTCGACGAGCTGGTGCGCGGGTTCCGGCCCGGTCCGGGGCGCCGTATCGGCGTGCTCGTCGACCACCTGGTGCGCGGCTCGAAGGAGTCGCGGATCGCCGACCAGGTCGCCGCCGGTCCGCACGGCGCCCACGTCCTCGTCGTCGGCCACCCCTACATCGACGTCTGGCAGGCCGTGACGCCCGGCCGGATCGGCCTGGAGCGCTGGCCCGAGATCCCGCGCGGCACCGAGTGGAAGCACGGGATCTGCGAGGCGCTCGGCTGGCCGCACGAGGAGCAGGCCGACATCGCGCGCGCCTGGCAGCGCATCCTCGGCCGGGTGCGGACCTTCCAGGACCTGGAGCCGGCGCTGCTGGGCCGGGTCGAGCAGCTCATCGACTTCGTGACGGAGCCCGCATGACCCGGCACGCGGGGCTCGGCCTCGCCCTCGACGCCGTGCTCGTCCTGGTCTTCGTGCTGATCGGCCGCGGGAGCCACGACGAGGGGTCGGCGCTGATCGGCCTGCTCACCACGCTCTGGCCGTTCCTGGCGGCGCTCCTGCTCGGCTGGGTCGTCACGCGCTCGTGGCGCTCCCCGGACCGGATCGTGCCCGCCGGGCTCGTCGTCTGGGCGGTGACCGTCGCGGGCGGGATGCTCCTGCGGATCGCCTCCGGGCAGGGCGTGCAGTGGAGCTTCGTGATCGTGACGGCCGTCGTGCTGGCCGTGTTCCTCCTCGGCCGCCGCGCTCTGACGCGGCTGATCGCCCGCCGGCGCTAGGCGGACCGGCGGCTCAGCCCACCCGCACCCCGAAGTGCTCCGCGAACAGCGGCAGCAGGAGGCTGAGCTGCAGCTCGGAGAGGGTGGCGCCGCGGAGGCCGTCCAGCCCGGTGAGCACGTGCAGCTCGGCGCCGCGCAGATCGAGGTGCTCGATCCGGGCCCGGGAGAGATCGAGGGAGCGGACGTCGCAGTCGACCAGGCGCAGCCGCGTGCCGGTCGCACCCGCCAGGTCGAGCTCGTCGATCGTGCAGCGCTCGAGCAGCACGTCGCGCACCGCGGCGCCGCGGAGGTTCAGGTAGCCGAGCTTGCAGTCGGCCACGCGCACCTGCTCCCAGGTGCTCTCGTAGAGCTCGGCCGAGCCCAGCCGCGAGGCGAGCAGCTCGACGGATCGGAGCCGGCTCCGCGGCGCCGAGAGCCCGGGGACGTCCAGCCGCTCGAGCCGCGACTCCGCGATCGACGCGGCCCGCAGCTGGGCGCTGTCCAGGACCACTCCCTCCAGCGCGCACTCGCTGAAGGAGGCCGCGGTGAGATCGGCGCCGGTGAGGTCGGTGCCGGCGAAGCGCAGTCCTTCGGCGTGCTCCCGGGCGCCCGTGTCCCCGGCGTACCCCTCGGCGAGGCCGTCGAGGAGGAGGGGGTCGAGCCGGGGAGGAGCGGTCGCGTCGCGCACGCGGCGAGCCTAGTGCTGGCACCATGGCGGCATGCCCCGCCTGCTCGCCGTGTGCCGCGTCGCCCGCCTCCTGCCCGACTCCGGCACGGTCGGCGTGACCGCGATCGACAAGCGGCCGGTCGAGGGTCCCGTCGGAGTGCGCGACCTGGGCCTCTACGGCGACGTGCAGGCCGATCGCGCGCACCACGGCGGCCTCGACAAGGCGCTCTACGCCTACTCCGACGAGGACGCGCTCTGGTGGGCGGAGCGCCTGGGGCGGCCGGTCGCCGCGGGGATGTTCGGCGAGAACCTGCGGATCGCGGGCCTCGACGTGAGCGGAGCCGTGATCGGCGAGCGCTGGCGGATCGGCGAGGCGGTCGAGGTCGAGGTGACGATGCCGCGGACGCCGTGCGCGACGTTCCAGCGGGCCCTCGGAGAGCCGCAGTGGGTGAAGCGCTTCGCCGACGAGGGGCGCACCGGCGCGTACCTGCGGGTGCTGCACCGCGGATCGGTGGAGGCGGGCGACGCCGTCGAGGTCCTGAGCCGGCCCGGGCACGGCGTCCCGGTCGACCGCTGGTACCGCGAGCACAGCCCGGCGGACGCGCAGGCGCTCCTCGAGGCGGAGGAGGCGGGCGCGTTCCGGCCGGCTCCGGCGCTGCGGGCGTCGATCGAGCGGGCGCTCGCCTGACCCGGTCTACTCCCCGCGCGCCTCACGCTTGAGGCGGCGCTTGACCGCTCGCTCCGTGAGCACCGTCAGGTAGTCCTGCACGGGCCGGTCCTGCAGGTCCGCGAGCTCCTCGCGCACGAGCGGCGCGACCTGCTCCTCGGAGTGGTCGGGGAACTTCTTGCGCACGTTCGCGGTCACGTCGCGCACCACCTGGTCGAGATCGAAGTCGGTCGTCATGCGGTGATCCTGGCCCCTCCTCCGTGCCGATGGTCAGCTCGCGGCGACGGCGATCTCGTTCGGCGTGACGTCGAGCTCGCCCGTGGCGACGACCTCTCCCGTGGTGAGGTCGACGGCGTGGATGCTGTCGGCGGCCGGGTCGGTCACGTAGGCGATGTCCCCGGCGACCGTGATCGCGGGGTGCGGGTCCTGCCACTCGACGGGGCTCTCCCAGGCGTCGACGACGGGGTAGGAGGCGGTCAGCTCGCCGGTCTGGGGGTCGAGGACGTGGATCGCGCCGTCCGAGGCGATCATGTACGCCAGGTCGTCGGGGCCGCGGGCGACGCCGCGGAAGGTGTACTCGACGCCCTCGGGCAGGTCGACGACGTCGAGGGTCTTCGCCTCGGTGTCGATCAGCGCCACGCGGTGCAGGAGGTAGCCCTCGGCGTCGCGGTCGTCCTTGTAGTCGCCGACGATGATCGGGCTGGTCTCGCTGACCCAGGCGTTGCCCATGCGGCCGTACGGCTGGTCCGGCGCCTCGAGCTTCGTGATCTCGCCGCCGTCGTAGACCAGGGCGCCGTTCTCGCAGCCGAAGACGACGACCTCGTTCTCGGCCGTGCCCTCTCCGTGGACACCGGGGCACTGGTCGTTCGTGGCCGTCACGGCGCCGGAGGCGTCGCGCACCTCGATGCCGGTGCGCCCGTCGGCGTCACCGACCGTGGTGAGGAAGGTGCCGTCCTCGAGGACGATAGAGACGCCGTGGTGCGCCTCGACTCCCGGGATGGTCTCGGTCTCGGGCATCCCGTCCGAGGACGCCAGGTCGGCGGTCTCGAGGACGGTCGTGTCGCTCGTGCCGTCGGCGTAGAGGACGGTCTTCCCGGCGTGCCGGACGACGTGGCCCGGGGTGTCCGCGGGGAAGACGATGTCCGTCAGCTCCGGCTCGCCGCTGGTGCCGGCGGCGGTGTCGAGGAGCTGGAACCCCTCGCTCATGGTGACCATGACGTGGCGGTCGTCGCCGGCGGGGTTGAGGCGGGTGAACTCCTCGGAGTCCAGGTCCGCGACGGTCTCGAGGGTCTCGCCGTCGAGGACGAGGATGCCTCCCTCGTAGGCGACGGCGACGCGGGCGCCGGCGGCCGCCGCGGCCTCGGTGGCCGGCGCGGTGGACGCGGAGGACTCGGCGGCCGGGGTCGAGCTCGACGAGCAGGCCGCGAGGACCGTGATCGAGCAGGCGGCGATCAGGCCGAGGCCCGCCCGCCGGACGTGGGGATTCTGCATGGGTGCTTCTTCTTCCTGGTGGTGGATCGGAGGGCTCACGGGGAGAGCCCGGTGGCGATGCGCTGCGTGTTGACGCGCATCATGGCGAGGTAGTCGGGAGCGCCGCCCTCGGGCCCAGTCAGGGACTCCGTGAACAGCTCGACCACCTCCACGCGGATGTCGGCCTCGCTCGCGAGCGCCTGGACCAGGCGGTCGGGAGACGAGGACTCCGCGAAGATCGTGGGGACGCCGGTCTGCTCGACCGCGTCGACGAGATCGGCGAGGTCGGAGGCGGACGGCGCCGCGAGGGTCGTGCCTCCCGGGATGACGGCGCCGACGACGTCGAAGTCGAAGCGGTCGGCGAGGTACCCGAAGACGTGGTGGTTGGTGACGAGGGCGCGGCGCTCGGCCGGGATCGCGGCGAACGCCGCGGCCATCTCGGAGTCGAGCCGCTCGAGCTCGGCGCGGTAGCCGTCCGTCCGGTCCCGGACCGCGGTCGGATCGACGCCGTCGAGCGCGGCGAGCACGGGCCCGAGGGAGTCGACGACGTCGATCATCCGGCCGGGGTCCGTCCAGAAGTGCGAGTCCGGGCTCCCCTCCGCGTCGCCCTCGCTGTAGTCGAGGACGTCGACGGCGTCGCCGGCGACGAACGCGGGGACGTCCTCACCGGAGGCCTCGTCGAGGTGCTGCTGCAGGCCCTCCTCGAGTCCGAGCCCGTTCGAGACGACGAGGTCGGCGGAGCGCAGGCGCGCCGCTTCCTGCGCCGAGATCTCGAACGAGTGCGGGTCGGCGTCGGGCTTCATCAGCGTGACGACCTGCGCCTCGTCGCCGACGAGCTCGCCCACGACGTCGCCGAGGATGTTGGTGGAGACGATGACGAGGGGCCTCTCGTCCTCCTCCGCGGACGTGCAGCCCGACAGGAGCAGGACCGCCGCGGCGGACGCGAGGGCCCAGCGGCGCCTCATCGGCCCGTCTCCGCTGTGAAGGCCGGCTCGGTGGCGGTCTCGAAGGTGCGGGCGAGGCGCGCGCCGTCCGCGTAGTCGATCTCGTGCAGCTTCCGCTCGGCGGGCGCGCTGAGGTAGGCCCGCTGCTGGTCGGCGATCAGGACGGGCCGCGAGCCGTCCGCGGTCGTGTCCGCGACGAGGGGCGCGGTCTCGGCGAGGACCGCACCGTCGGAGCCGTCGAGCACCAGCACGCGGCCGTCGGCGGCGAGGGCGAGGACGGTCTCGTCCGCGTCGTCCACCGCGGTGACCTGCGCCAGCGGGGCGGGAGAGGGGAGGAGGCTCCAGGAGCGCTCCCGGGTGTCGAGGAGCCAGATGCCCGCGTCCCCGGCGAGGCCGGCGACCGTGGGGCGGCCCTCACGGTTGTCGAAGGAGGCGGCGGGTGGCGCGGTGGTGCCGGCGGGGTAGGGGATCCGCTCGACGATGAGCTCCTCGTCCTCGATCGACGCCAGGAGTGCGCCGTCGGAGCAGCCGATGACGGCGCCGACGCGGGTGGTGATCGTCCCGGCGGGGTCGGGGCAGGCCTCGCGGAGGCCCGTCGGCTCGCCGTCCGAGTCGTAGCCGGCGACGGCCGCTCCGGATCCGGACCCCTCGGTCACCAGTGCGGACGAGCCGACGGGCACGACCATCCCGGGTCCGGGCTCGACGTCCTTCCGGAACCGCTCGACGATCGCGCCCTTCGACAGCGCCTCGGTGTCGAGGAGGACCGCCTCGCCGGTGTCGGGGAAGAAGAGTCCGGTTCCGCCGGTGGTCGAGAGGTTCGTCGTGGCGACGACGGCCGTCCCGGAGCCCTCGACCGTGCCGATCAGGCGGGGGTCCGCGCGGTAGTAGTGGAAGTGGTCCACGTGGTCCCAGGTCCACACGCCGCTGTCGACGATCTCGACGCCCGCATCGGTCTGGGCGAAGAGGTAGCGGCCGTCGGTCGTCATCGCGCTCGGTGCGCCGATGGTGCCGAGGCCGGTGACCGTCTCGTCGAGGAGGTCGAGGTGCGACACGGCGCCCGACGGGTCGATCGTCGTCAGCCCCAGGCGCGGCTCGGCGAGCTCGGCGGCGTTCGCGACGGCGCCGTGGCCGGAGCCCGTGTCGTCCGCGGCCGGCGCGGAGGCATCGGTCGAGCAGGCGGCCAGGCCCAGCGCGAGAGCGCCCAGGAGGACGGTGGAGGCGGTGGTTCGGGAGTGCACGGAGTCCTTTCGAGGGTGAGCGGGGGAGGAGCGGTGCCGGCAGGGCCTCATGCGGCGACCGGCTGAGGGCCCGACCGGGACGCGAGGGCCGACGCGGCCGAGCGGACCGCCCAGGACACCGCGGCGACCGCGATGGCCGTGCCGGCGACCGAGGCGCCCGCGGCCGTGGCCGCGTGCCAGGAGACGAGCAGGCCGACGAGCACGGAGGCCGCGCCGAGGATCGACGCGAGCAGCATCCGGGTCGGGATGCGGGTGGTCCAGTGCCCGGCGGCCACCGCGGGAGCCAGAAGGAGCCCGACGACGAGGAGCGAGCCGACCGCCTGGTAGGAGGCGACGACGGCGAGGGTCACCAGGCCGACCAGCGCGGCCTGAGCCGAGCGCGGACCGAGCCCGAGCACCGCGGCGATGCGCGGATCCAGCGCCAGGGCGACGAGCGGGCGGTGGAAGGCCGCTGCGACGAGGAGGCCGGCTCCGGCGGCGGCGGCGAGCAGCCCGATGTCGACGGGAGTGATCGCGAGGATGTCGCCGAAGAGGATCGAGGTCGCGTCCGTGGCGAAGCTGCCCGAGTGCGAGATCACGATGACCCCCAGCGCCAGCATGGCGACGAAGAGCAGGCCGATGCTGGTGTCGTAGGACAGTCGTCCGCGCCGCTGCAGGGCCGCGATGCCGAGGCTCATCAGCACCGCGCTGGCTGCGCCGCCCACGAGGACGGGCGCGCCGAGCACCGTCGCGAGGGCGACGCCGGGGAGCATCCCGTGGGCGAGCGCCTCGCCGAGGAAGGCCATCCCGCGGAGGACCACCCAGGTGCCGACGACGCCGCAGAGGACCGCGACGAGGACGCCGCCGAGGAGGGCGCGCTGGAGGAAGTCGAGAGCGAACGGCTCGAGGATTCCGGCGAGGAGGCTGGGCATGGTGCCCGACCGTACACGATAATGAGAACAGTTATCACTCCTGTACGCTCGTCGGGATGGACGTCTCACCCCTGCCCGAGCCCCCGGTCCGCCTCCGAGGCGCTCACGTCGACTTCGGCTCCCGCCGCGCTCTCGCGGGGGTCGATCTCGACGTCGCCGCGCGCTCGCTGACCGTGATCGCCGGGCCGAACGGCGCCGGCAAGTCGACGCTTCTGGAGGTGATCGCGGGAGTGCGTCCACTGACGTCCGGCACGCGGGACGTCACCGGAGCGATCGCCTTCGTGCCGCAGCGGGCGTCGATCCCGGACCGCCTCCCGGTGACGGTGCGCGACGTGGTCGCCGTGGGCACCTGGGGTCGGCTCGGCCGCCTCCGCCGCAGCGACGCGCGCGCGGCGGACGCGATCGCCACCGCGCTCGAGCGGATGGAGATCGCCGCGCTCGCCCGGGAGCCCTTCGCGGTGCTCTCCGGCGGTCAGCGGCAGCGGGCGCTCCTCGCCCAGGGGCTCGCCCGCGGGGCCGGCCTGCTGCTCCTGGACGAGCCCACCACCGGTCTCGATTCAGCGAGTGCGGAGCGGATCCGGTCGGTCCTGCGCGCGGAGGCGGACCGCGGCGCGACCGTGGTCTGCGTCTCGCACGACCCCGCCGTGCTGGCCGACGCGGACCGCGTCGTCGGACTCGTCGACGGGGCCCTCGCTCCAGCGGACCGATCCGTCACCCGCGGCCCGTGAGGCGAGGGCGCACGGGCCGTCCGTGACGGATCAATGAGCGGCGGGCAGCCGGACCTGTGGACAACGGCTCCAAGCGGCTGCAGTGACGCACTCTGGTCGGATGGCTCAGCGACTCCCGCTCCCCGACCGTCTCCAGGCGCGCGCCTTCACCGTGGCCGAGGCCCGCCGGCTGGGCGTGGCCCGGAGCCGCCTCCGCCGCAGCGACCTCGCCGCGCCGTTCCGTGGCGTCCGCGTCCCGGCCGCCGACACCGGCCTGCTCCCACGGGCCGAGGCGCTTCTCGCGGCCCTCGGCCCGTCCGCCGTGCTCAGCCATCTCACCGCTGCGCGCCTCTGGCCGCTCGAGCTCCCGGCCGCCGATTCGGACGAGCCGGTGCACGTCGCCGTCCGAGCTCCTGCTCGCGCCCCGCGCCGTCCGGGAGTGCACGGCCACTCGCTCAGCGATCCCGACGTGCACCGGATCCTCCGCTTCGGTCTGCCGCTCACGGACGGCGCCTCGCTGTTCTGCCACCTCGGGGCGCACCTCGAGCTGGACGACCTGGTCGCGGTGGGCGACGCGCTGATCCGCTCGCCGATCGGTCCGGATCCTGCGGACCCTCGACCGTGGGTGCGGCTCGCGCGGTTGCGGGAGCGGGCAGCAGGCTTCGGCGGTCGGGGGGCGCCGCGCGTGCGCGCGGCCGCGGCCCTCGTCCGCGACGGGGCGGACTCGCGGCAGGAGTCGCGGTTCCGGCTCGCCTCGGTGCGGGCGGGCCTTCCGGAGCCGGTGCTGCAGGAGCCGCTGTTCGACTCCGACGGGGTCTTCGTCGGGCGGCCGGACGGCTGGTACCCCGCGGAGCGGGTCGCGTGGGAGTACGAGGGCGACGATCACCGCACCAGCAACCGGCGCTTCGCGCGCGACCTCGGCCGCTACGACGACCTCGCCTCGATCGGGGTCCGCGTCGTCCGCATCGTCGGCGCCGAGTTCGTCCCGCACCCTGAGCGCTCCGTCGAGCGCCTGCGACGAGCACTCGCCGAACGATCCGTCACCCGCGGCCCGTGAGGCCGGGGGCGCACGGGCCGTCCGTGACGGATCGCACCCGAGCGACGGGCCGCGGGCTGGGAGGATGGGGGGATGACCTCGACGCTGCTCGACCGCATGCCGACGCCCGACGCGGACGGGCGCGTCGACGACGACGCGGTCTACCTGGCCTTCACCGAGTGGGCGGAGTCGCGCGGCCTCCCGCTCTACCCGGCGCAGGACGAGTCCATGCTCGAGATCGCCTCCGGCTCCAACCTGATCCTCTCGACGCCCACCGGCACCGGCAAGTCGCTCGTCGCGATCGGCGCGCACGCCGCGGCGCTCGCCTCCGGGCGCCGCAGCTTCTACACGGCGCCGATCAAGGCGCTCGTCTCCGAGAAGTTCTTCGCGCTGGTCGACGTCTTCGGCGCCTCCAACGTCGGGATGGTCACCGGCGACTCCTCGGTGAACGCCGACGCGCCGATCATCTGCTGCACGGCCGAGATCCTCGCGAACCTCGCGCTCCGGCACGGCGAGGACACCCCGGTCGACCAGGTCGTGATGGACGAGTTCCACTTCTACGCGGACCCGGCGCGCGGCTGGGCGTGGCAGGTGCCGCTGCTCACCCTCCCGCACGTGCAGTTCGTGCTGA
Source organism: Rathayibacter sp. AY1E8 (assembly GCF_002931415.1). Classification (NCBI taxonomy): domain Bacteria; kingdom Bacillati; phylum Actinomycetota; class Actinomycetes; order Micrococcales; family Microbacteriaceae; genus Rathayibacter; species Rathayibacter sp. AY1E8. Next base: position 24,712 of record NZ_PSVI01000018.1, on the reverse strand, counting down.
TGTCGGCCACCCTCGGCGACGTGACGGCGCTCGCCGCCGACCTCAGCCGCCGTACGGGCCGGGAGACCGCCCGGGTCACCGGCGTGGAGCGCCCGGTGCCGCTGCACTACTTCTACGAGATCGCGCCGATCCACGACTCCATCGAGGAGCTGCTCTCGACGAACCAGTCGCCGGTCTACGTCGTGCACTTCTCGCAGGCGGCCGCTCTCGAGCGTGCGCAGGCGCTCACCAGCGCGAACATCGCCACCCGCGAGCACCGCGACCGCATCGCCGAGGTGATCGGCGGCTTCCGCTTCACCACCGCGTTCGGCAAGACCCTCTCCCGGCTGCTCCGGCTGGGGATCGGCGCGCACCACGCGGGCATGCTGCCGAAGTACCGCCGCCTGGTCGAGCAGCTCGCCCAGCAGGGCATGCTGCGCGTGATCTGCGGCACGGACACCCTCGGCGTCGGCATCAACGTCCCGATCCGCACCGTGCTGCTCACCGCGCTGACCAAGTACGACGGCACCCGGACCCGCCAGCTCTCGGCCCGCGAGTTCCACCAGATCGCCGGCCGCGCCGGTCGCGCGGGGTACGACACCGCCGGGACCGTGGTCGTGCAGGCCCCCGAGCACGAGTCCGAGAACCGGAAGGCTCTCGACAAGATGGGCGACGACCCGAAGAAGCGGAGGAAGTGGGTCGCCAAGCGCGCGCCGCAGGGCTTCGTCAGCTGGGGCGAGCCGAGCTTCCGCAAGCTCGTCGACGCCGAGCCCGAGACGCTGACCTCGCACATGACGATCACGTCGGCGATGCTGCTGAACGTGATCGCCCGCGGCGGCGACGCTTACGCGAACGTGCACGCCCTGATCTTCGACAACCACGAGCCGTGGAAGCGGCAGCTGCAGCTCGCCCGCCGGGCGCTCGGCATCTACCGGACGCTGCGGGAGGCGGGCGTGGTCGAGCAGAGCGTCGGAGCCGACGGCGTGACCCGCATCCGCCTGACCGTCGACCTGCAGCCGAACTTCGCGCTCAACCAGCCGCTCTCGCCGTTCGCGCTTGCCGTGTTCGACGTTCTCGACCCGGAGTCGCCGAGCTTCGCGCTCGACGTGATCTCGGTGCTCGAGGCGACCCTCGACGACCCGCGCCCGATCCTGGGGGCCCAGCAGTTCCAGGCCCGCGGCGAGGCCGTCGCCGCGATGAAGGCCGAGGGGATCGAGTACGAGGAGCGGATGGAGCTGCTCGAGTCCGTCACGCACCCCAAGCCGCTCGAGGAGCTCCTCGAGGCGACCTTCGAGACCTACACCGCCGCGCAGCCGTGGGTGAAGGACTTCGAGCTCTCGCCGAAGTCGGTCGTGCGCGACATGTACGAGCGGGCGATGTCCTTCGGCGAGTACACCGCGTTCTACAAGCTCTCCCGCTCGGAGGGACTGGTGCTGCGCTACCTGTCCGACGCGTTCCGCGCGGCCCGGCAGACCATCCCCGACGAGCTGAAGAACGAGGAGCTGCACGACCTGATCGAGTGGCTGGGCGAGCTCGTGCGCCAGGTCGACTCCTCGCTGGTCGACGAGTGGGAGGAGCTGGTCAATCCGGCGCTCCACGCGGCGGACCAGGCGATCGTGCCGCCCGCTCCGCGCCGCCTCACCGCGAACCACCGCGCCTTCCGCGTGCTGGTGCGCAACGAGATGTTCCGCCGGGTGACCCTCGCCGCCCTCGACGACCACGAGGCGCTCGGCGAGCTCGACGCCGCCGCCGGCTTCGACGCCGACGCGTGGGGCGCCGCGCTGGACGACTACTACGACGAGCACGACAGCATCGGCATCGGGCCCGACGCCCGGGGGCCGAAGATGCTGCTCGTCACGGAGGAGCCGACGCAGTGGCTCGTGCGGCAGATCCTCGACGATCCGGCCGGCGACCACGACTGGGGGATCTCGGCGACCGTCGACCTCGCCGAGTCGGACGAGCAGGGTGCGGCCGTCGTCCGCGTCACCTCGGTCGGCCGCCTGGACTGATCAGCGGCGGCGCTTCTCCCGGCGCTGCATCTCGGCGGCGATGTCCGCCTCGGTGATCTCCTTGCGGGCGGGACCCCAGATCGACGCGGCCTGGCCGACGACGCCGATCCCGATCCCGATCATCGGCCAGATCGGCCAGAAGTAGCCGTCGGCCCCTGTGCCGACCCAGACGGCGGTCGTGATCGCCGAGACGCTCGCCCATCCGCCGACCGATCCCAGGAAGTCGCGGCGCCGCTTGACCTCGCGCACGGCGAGCGCGCGCTCGGCGTCCTCGACGCGGGCGGTCTCCACCTCCTCGCCGGAGGCGGCCGCCGGGACGACCTCCGCGGACCGGTCTCGCCGGGCGGACGGGTCCGGAGTTCCCCACTCGTTCGTCATGCGGCCAGCCTACGCACGGGCCGTCGGCAGCGGTACGCGGGCTTCAGGCGGCGGTACGCGGGCTCAGGGGGCGGCCGCCTGCTCCGGCTGGCAGTGCGGGCACCACCAGGTGCGGCGCTGCTCGGGGTCGTCGCGGACCTCGTCGCGGACGAGCACCGTCGTGCCGCAGCGCAGGCACGGGCGCCCGGCGCGCCCCGCGACCCAGTGCCGCTCGCCGCGGCGGGTGTCACCGGTGGTGGTCTGGAACATCCCCGGGATCGTGACGGAGGCGCGGAGGCCTCTCGCCGCGGTCGCCACGAGGGCGCGGACGTCGAGGGAGCCGATCGGCCGCCAGGGCCAGACCCCGCGGAGGAAGCAGACCTCGTTGGCCCAGAGGTTGCCGAGGCCCGCGAGGCAGCGCTGGTCGAGGAGTGCGGCGACGACGGGCCGGTCCGGGAGGCGGGAGAGGCGCCGGACGGCCTCGTCGGCGTCCCAGTCCGCGCGGAGCGGGTCGGGCCCGAGGTGCCCGACGGCGCGCGGCTCGTCGCGGGTGGCGAGGAGCTCGACGAGCGGGAGGTCGATGCCCCACACGGTCGAGTCGTCGTCGAGGCGGAGGCGGATGCGGACGTCCTTCTGCACCGAGCGGGGGACCGCTCGGCCGGGAGCGGTCACGGTCCAGGAGCCCTGCATCCGCAGGTGGGTGTGCAGGGTCGTTCCGCCGGAGAAGCGGGTGAGGAGGTGCTTGCCGTGGGTGTCGTGCTCGAGGATCCTCAGCCCGGCGAGGGAGGTGCCGGCCGCGTCCCCGGAGCGCAGCTCGCCCTCGAGGACGGTGCGACCGTCCGCCGCCCGCCTGAGGCGGGCGGCGAGACGGTGCACACTGTCTCCCTCGGGCATCCCCGAACTCTAGGAGCCGGAGCTCGTCGAGGTCAGGGGTCGCGCGGGATCAGGCGCCGCGGTACGCCTGCTTGTAGACGCGCTCGGTGCCGTCGGGCGCGGTGACCTCGATGGTCGCCGTGCCGGCCTTGATGGGCTTGAAGACGGTCACGGTCTTGACCGTGAACGACTGGCCGGGCTTGACCGTCTTCTTCGTCTTGCTGCCGTACGCCGTCGTGATCTCGATCGAGACCGTCTCGTCGCCGTTGTTCACCGCCGACACCGTCAGCGTCCGCACGACGGCGAGGCGCTTGGTGGAGGCGGTGGTCGCGACGTCGATGACCGTGACGGGCTCGGGCTCCGGGTCCGTCCGGGTCTCGGGCAGGTCGAGGCCGACGACGACCGGGTCGTGGTCGCTGGAGCGGTACGCCGAGGTGTCGTAGAAGATCGTCGCGTTGTAGTCGTAGCGGCTGTACTCCAGTGCCACGGACTCGCCGCTGTTGATGTTCCAGGTGTCGACCCCGGTGACAGTCCTGTCGGCCGCGGGCGAGGCGAAGACGTGGTCCAGCGAGCCGACCGCGCCGTCGAACGAGTACGAGTACTTGCCGTCCTTCGCACCCTGGTCGATGTAGCCGGCGTCGGTGATCACCTTCACCGGGTCCTCCTTCGAGTAGGCGTTGAAGTCGCCCAGCAGGTAGACGAGCTCGGTGGCCTTCTCGGTGCGGAGGCGGTCGGCGAAGGCGACGAGGGCGGTCGCCTGCTTCACGCGCGAGGCGTTCGAGGCGCCCTGGCCGTCGCCCTGGTCGGCGTCGGCGCCGGATCCGGAGCCCTTCGACTTGAAGTGGTTCACGATCGCGACGAACTCGCTGGCGCTGTCGCCGAGGAGGCGGAACTCCTGGGCGAGGGGCTTGCGGGCGTTAGAGAAGTTCACCGTGTCGTTGAGCACGACGGACTCGCCGACCGGCTCGATGACGGCCTTCTTGTAGATGAAGGCGGTGCGGATGACGTCCTCGTCCGCGAGCGCGGGGAGCGCTGCGGGGGAGGGGACGTAGGCCCAGACCTCGGAGCCGGCCGCCGTGTTCAGCGCGGCGGTCAGGGTGGCGAGGGCCTCGTCGCGCGGCTTGCCGAACTTGGCCGAGTTCTCGATCTCCTCGAGCGAGACGACGCCCGCGCCGAGGGTGTTGATCGCGGTCACGATCTTGGCCTGCTGGCGCTCGAGGTCGTCGGCGTTCGCCGCTCCGCGGGCGTCGCAGCCGCTGTTGACCGTGACGGGGTCGCCGTCGCGGTCGGTGTAGAAGGTGCAGCCGGTGATCGAGTCGCCGGTGGTGGAGAAGTAGTTGAGCACGTTGAAGGACGCGATCGAGAGGTCGCCGCCGACGGCCTCGGGCTTCGCGGTCCGGGTGTTCGCGAAGGTCGCGGGCTGCACGTCGCCGGCGTTCTCGACGGTCAGCTGCGTGGTGGGCTGGAAGGCCCAGCCGCCGTTGCGGTAGTCGAGGACGACGGGGCGGGTGAAGGTCGCCGGAGCACCCACGCGGATCGGCGCGGTGGTGGTGAGGTAGGGCAGCGGGATCGCCTTGTTCGCGGCGGCGCCGAGGAAGTTGATCGAGGCGCCGTCGTCGAGGGTGATCGCGCGGGCGGCGTTGTCGGCGACGACGGCCGCGAGCTCCGGCGAGCCGGGGCGGGCGACCTCGGTCGGCGTGAGCAGCGGGGACGTGCCGGCGGCGAGGCCGACCGAGCCGAAGCTGTTCAGGTCGAAGGTGTCGGTGACCGTGTAGGCGCCCTGCGGAGCGATCAGCATGCTCTCGAGCACCTCGCGCTCGGCGGCGGTGCCGGGGAGCGCGACAGCGGCCGGGACCGGCGCTGCGGCGGCGCCGTCGAGCTTCACGACGGTCGCGGCCGAGGTCGGGGTGAGCTCGGTCAGGCCGTTGTACTCGCTCACCTCGCCGGTGATGCGCAGGTGGTCGCCGATCGTGACCGACCCGACGGAGGCGGAGGAGAAGACGAAGACGGCGTCGGAGGCCGTGCGCGAGCTCTCGCCGCCGGTGCCGGGGGTCTGGATGACGTAGCCGTTGTAGCCGCCGGACGGGTAGCGCGCGGTGACGACGCCGGAGGTGGTGACGGTGCTGCCGACGAGCGGCGACGCGTAGCCGGTGCCCTGGATCTCCGCGATGGAGACGGCCGGGATCTCGGCCGGAGGGGTCGTCGGGGGAGTGGTCGGCGGGGTCGTCGTCGGCGGCGTCGTGGGCTCGGGCTCGGATCCTCCGCCCGCGGCCTGCGGGGTCGGTGCGCCGAGCGCGAAGTCGGCCGAGTTGACGTCGGTGTCGCCGGTGGCGGTGTCCGCGCGGGCGATCGTCTGGGTGAGGGAGGGCACCGTGGCGACGGACGACTCGAAGGTGTTCGAGGTGCCGTAGCCGACGAGGTCGATCACCGCGTCCGGCTGGGCGGCGGCGCCGGTGGGCGGCGCCACGAGCGCCGAGGTCCCGTCGACGAGGAAGAGGGTGCCGCCCGCGGCGGCCATGTTGAGGCCGTTCGCGCTCTGGTCGGGCGTCGGCAGGGCCGCGCCGTTGGTGCCGTTGCTGGCGCCGGCGAGCAGGAAGTGGCCGCCGGCGGGCACCGAGCCGGTGAGCGGCACGGTCGTGGTGGGGTTCGCGGTGCCGGTCGCCGAGCGGTACTGGATCGAGAGGCCGCCGAGGGCGATCTCGGCGGCGGTGGGGTTGTAGAGCTCCACGTAGCGGTTGCTGAACGCGGCACCGGCGGAGCCTCCGCGGGCGAAGACCTCGCTGATGACGAGCTCGTCGCCCGAGGGCGCGGCCGCGGCGGAGGTCGCGACCAGCGGAGCGGCCGCCAGGGCCAGTCCGGTCAGGGCCGCCAGGCCGAGCCCGCGCCTCCGGCGGCGGTCGGGCGGGGTGGGAGAGTCGGGCATGGTGGTCCTCTCGATCGCCGCTCGGAAGAGCGGTCGCAGCGTCGTCGCCGCGCGGCGCGGCCGGCGCACCCCCGGAAGGGGCACGCATGGTCACGCTATGCAGTGCGGGTGCCCGGCCTGTGAACCGGACGTTTCATGAACGTAAACTCATCCACCGACATCGGGGCGCGCGGGTGCCGCTCGCGGCGCGTTCGCGGCTTCGCGGGCCACACTCGTCGGATGATCTCCTTCGAGCTGGCCCGTGCCCTGCGCACGGCGGGCGTGCGCTGGACGCCCCGCACCGGTGACCGCTTCCGCATCGAGCGGGAGGGCTTCGACGGCGACGTCTTCACCGTCAGCGACATGACCATCGAGGCGCACGAGTACCCGAGCGGGACCGTCCTCGGCTTCAACGGCACCACGGAATGGGCGCTCGACTCCGTCTCCCTGGAGGACTCGCTCTGGCTGCCGCGGGAGGACCAGCTGCGCGAGCTCCTCCGCGGGACCTTCCGCTCCCTTCGTCGCCTCGCCGAGCCGGAGACGCGGTTCGCCGTCGAGGTCGAGCTCGGCGGCCGGGCGCGGACCTTCGAGGACGCGGCGGCCGAGAACGCCTACGCGGAGGCGCTGCTCGCGCTGGTCAGCTCGGTCGCGGTCGACCTCGACGACGTGGACGAGCTGGACGCGGCCGACGAGCCCGACCGGGCGGCCGAGCGGGCCTGAGGCTCCGTCCGACCCCGACCCTCCGCATCCGGCGGGGCTAGGACGCCGCCTTCTCCGCCGCCGCGGTCTTCTTCGGGGTCCGCTTCTTCGCAGGCGCGTCGGCGCCCTTCTCCGGGTCGGCTCTCTTCGCCGCGGGCTTCTTCTTCGCGGCGGTCGTCGCCGGAGCCTTCGCCGCCTTCTTCGGGGCAGGCGTCGTCGCCGCCTTCTTCTCGGCGGGAGCCTCCTCCGCCGGCGCACCTTTCGCCCCGCGGCTGCGCTCGACCGAGCGCTTGAGCGCCTCCATCAGGTCGAGCACCTCGCCGCCGCCCTCCTCCTCCGGCGCCTCGCCGAAGGTCGCGGCGGTGTCGAGGGCGTCGCCCTGCTCGATCTTGGCGTCGATCAGCGTGCGCAGCTCCTCCTGGTACGCGTCGTGGAACTTCGCGGCGTCGAAGTCCTCGGAGTAGGAGTCGACCAGGTGCGCCGACATCTCGAGCTCGCGCGCCGCGATCCGGGTGCTGCCCTCCAGCGACGGGAACTCGACCTCCCGCACCTCGTCCGCCCAGAGCAGGGTCTGCAGCATCAGGAGCTTGCCGCGCACGCGCAGCGCGGCGAGGCGGGTCTTCTGCCGCAGCGCGAACTCGACGATCGCGGTGCGGTCCGTCTGCTCGAGGGTGCGGCGCAGCAGGACGTAGGCCTTGGGGGAGGAGGAGTCGGGCTCCAGGATGTAGGCGCGGTCGAACATGATCGGGTCGACCTGCTCGCTGGGCACGAACTGCACGACGTCGATCTCGCGGTCGCGCTCCTCCGGCAGCGCCTTGAGCTCGTCCTTGGACAGGACCACGGTGCGCTCGCCGTCGTCGTAGGCCTTGTCGATGTGGTCGAAGGTGACAACCTCGCCGCAGATCTCGCACTTGCGCTGATACCGGATCCGCCCGCCGTCCTTGTCGTGGACCTGGTGCAGCGGGATGTCGTGGTCCTCGGTCGCGCTGTAGATCTTCACCGGCACGTTGACCAGGCCGAAGGTGATCGCGCCCTTCCAGATGGCTCGCATGCGCCCAGTGAACACCGTGTCCCCCGGCCGCCGGAAGCCCTGTCGGACGTGAGGGAGCCCCCGACCGTCGAAGGGACCCCCCGCAGCTCGACGGTCCGGGGTCCCCTCAGGGCGGAACGACGGAGCCGTCCGGTCGTCGCGGAGCGACGGCCGGACGGCTCCGGGGCGGTGGTGGCTAGCCGCGCTCGGCGCTCCGGCGGCGCAGCGCGGCGAGCAGGAGCCCGCCGACGCCGCCGGCGATCAGCAGTCCGCCGAGGCCCAGCGGCAGGCCGATGTCGGCGCCCGTCGAGGCCAGGGGCGGGCGGCCGCCGGGGTGCGGCGCCACGGCGGTCGGCGTGCTGCTCGGAGTGGGAGCGGCCGTCGGTGCGGTGGTGGGCGCGGTCGTCGGGGCGACGGTCGGCTGCGCGGTCGGAGCGACGGTCGGCTCGGCGGTCGGGGCCACGGTGGGCTCCGGCGTCGGGGTCGGCGTGGTCGGGTCCTTCTCGGCGTCGATCGCGGAGGTGTCCGCGGCGAACGAGGCGGTCACGAAGGCGATGGCCTTCGACGTGATGCCGAGCGCCTCCTGGTTGATGTTGTCGATGTCGTCGGCGGCGGAGTGGTAGTTCGGGTCGTGCGTGATGCCGGCGGTGCCGCCGAACAGCGCGACCTCCTCCTCCGTCTTGACGTCGTCGGCGCCGGTGAAGACGCCCGAGGACGGGATGCCGACCGAGATGAAGCCGTCGTAGTCGCTGCGTCCGTCGAACGCGGTGTCGATCCAGGGCTGGTCGATCGAGTCGAAGTAGTCGGTGAACGCCTTCTCGGTCGCGATCGAGCCGGCGGGCACGTCCACGGGGGCCTCGTAGGTGGACTGGTCCGCGTCGTAGACGGAGATCACGTAGTTCGGCGAGGCGACCATGTCGAAGTTCATGTAGGTCGCGATCTTCGAGGCGTCCTCCTCCGTCAGGGAGTCGACGTAGGTGTAGGAGCCGACCAGGCCCACCTCCTCGGCGCCCCACCAGGCGAAGCGGACCGCGTTGGTCGTGTCGCCCGCGGCGGCCAGCTGCACGGCCGTCTCGAGCAGCGTCGCGGATCCGGAGCCGTTGTCGTTGATGCCGGGGCCGGCGGGCACGCTGTCGAGGTGCGCGCCGAGCATGACCACGTTGTCGTGGTCGCCGCCCGGGGTCTCCGTGACGATGTTGAAGGTCTCCACCTCGGTCGTCGTCTGGTCGATGAGGACCGAGACGCTCGCGGGGAGCGACGCCAGCAGCGCCTGCCCCTCGGCCTGCGTGACGCCGACGCCGGGGACGGCGGCCGCGTCCTGTCCGCCGAACGTCCCGTTGAGGGCGTCGCTCGGCGCGTTGTCGTAGATGATGATCGCGGCGGCGCCGGCGGCACCGGCGCCGACCGACTTCTCGAGGAAGCTGCAGGAGCCGCGGCTGACGAGCGCGACCTTCCCGGTGGCGTCGAGGCCGGCCCAGGCGTCCGTGGTGCAGCCGAGCGGATCGACGGGGGCGATGAGCTCGCCGGTCACGCCGCCCTCGGGCGTCGACGGAGTGAACTCCATCGGCGTGCCGACGGCGCCGGTGCCGGTGGTCAGCGTGAACGCGTCGATCGTCTGCGTCGCGGTGGTGAAGTCCTGGCGCTGCGTCGTGTAGCCGGCGTCCGCGAGGACCTTCTCGACGTACGCGCCGCTCAGCTCGTAGCCCGGAGTGCCGATCGCGCGGGTGCCGCCGTTGGCGTCCGCGATCGCCTGAAGCGCCTCCAGGTGGGTCATGATGCCGTCGACCGTGACGGTGTCGGCGAAGTCGACCGGCTCGACGGCGCTCGCCGTCGGCGCGAAGGCGAAGCCGGCGACGAGGGCGCCCGCTCCGATCATCGCGCTCGAGCCGATCAGCGAGCGGCGTCGGCGGCCGCTCGAGGTGTTCGTGGTGGTTCGCGCCACTGGGGCTCCCTCTCCTCGAGAACGGGCCGCCGCGTCGGCGGCCCCGACGCGCACCTCCCGAAGACTGGGAGGGGATCGCGTCCTCTGCGAGGGTATTCACAGGAAACGGTGCGGCCCAGTCCCCCCTGCCAGATTTCATCCGGACGAAACACGGACCGGGCCGGCGGGTCGGTCAGGCCGTCGCCGGGCTCTCGGCCCACTCGCGGAGCATCGCGAGCGTCTCCTCCGGACGGTCGCGGTGGGGGCTGTGACCTGCGCCCGCCACGACCGCGTACCGGATGCGCGGATTCGCACGCAGCACCAGGGCGGCGAGGGAGGGAGGGAGCAGCGTCTCGACCTGCGGATCGCCGGCCAGCACGAGGACCGGCGGGCGGAGGCCCGGCAGGTCCGCCAGCAGGTCCCACGGATCGTTGTCGTCGATCGTCGCCGCCACCGCGGACGGGTCGGCGGCCCGCACCGCGGCGAGCTTCTCGGCCCGGTCCCGCTCGTCCCAGAGCGGCTGCGCGACAGCGAGCTCCTCGGCCGAGACCGCGAGACCGGCGAGCTCGCCCGCGCGGACGGCGGCCCGCTGCTCCGGGGCGAGCCGGAGCACCGGGTCCAGCAGCGCCAGGCGCCCCGCCCAGCCGGACTCGCGGGCGGCGGCGCGCACCGCGACCGCTCCGCCGAGCGAGTGCCCGACGACGAGGTCGAACGGTCCCCGCGCGAGGGCGTCGTCGGCGTAGGCGTCGTGGCGGGCGGAGCCGCCGCGCGGCCCGTCGCCGTGTCCGCGCAGGTCGGGAGCGGAGACGCTCCAGCCCGCCGCGGTCAGCTCGCGGCTCAGCCGCCACCAGGTGCGGCCCGAGCCGCCCAGGCCGTGCAGGAGCAGGACCCTGCCCGCCGTCATCGCCGGAGCCTCAGTCGAAGCGCGGGTCGCGGCCGGTGCGCTCACCGGTCGCGAGCCCGGCGATCGCGGCGAGGTCCTCGTCGTCCAGGGCGAAGCCGAAGACGTCCAGGTTCTCGCGGATCCGCTCCGGCGTCACCGACTTCGGGATCACGACGACGCCGAGCTGCACGTGCCAGCGCAGCACCGCCTGCGCCGGCGAGACGCCGTGCTTCGCGGCGACGCGGGCCAGGGCCGGCTCGTCGAGGAGGCGCCCGCGGGCCAGCGGCGACCACGCCTCGGTGACGATCCCGTGGGCGGCGTCGAAGGTGCGCAGCTCCTCCTGGGGCAGCCGCGGGTGCAGCTCGACCTGGTTGATCGCCGGCACCACTCCCGTCTCGTCGAGCAGGCGCTGCACGTGCTCCTCGGCGAAGTTCGAGACGCCGATCGAGCGGGCCCGCCCCTCGCTCTGCAGGCGCTCGAGGGCGCGGTAGGTGTCGACGTAGCGGTCGCGCGAGGGGATCGGCCAGTGCACGAGGTAGAGGTCGACGTAGTCGGTGCCGAGCAGCTCGAGGCTCCGGTCGAAGGCGGCGATCGTCTCGTCGAAGCCGTGGTCGTCGTTCCAGACCTTGGTCGTCACGAAGACCTGCTCGCGGGGGAGGCCGCTCGCGCGGATCCCCTCGCCGACTCCGCGCTCGTTGCCGTAGAGGGTGGCGGTGTCGACGTGCCGGTAGCCGGCCTCCAGGGCGACGGCGACCGTGCGGGCCGCCTCCTCGTCGCCGATCTTGTAGACGCCGAGCCCGAGCTGGGGGATCGCGCGGCCGTCGTTGAGGGGGATCAGGGGGACGCTCATGCCTCCCATGCTGGCACGCGCCTCAGACGCTCCAGTCGAGCTCGCCGTGCGGTCCCACGTGCACGTCGTCCTCGATCAGCGCCGCGAGACCGGCCACCCCGAAGAGGAGGCGCCGCTCGGCGCGCTCCGCGTCGCTGCGCTCGTCGATGCCGCGCGCGGCGAAGTGCACGTCGTGGCCCGCCTGCAGGCCCTCGACGCCGAGCCGGCCGCGGAGCGCGCGCACGGGGCGCCGGCCGATGCCGAGTCCGCGCCAGAGGGAGCCCGTCTCGAGGACCACCGCCGTCTCGGAGGCGACGACCCCGTGCTGCTCGCGGTGCGCGGTGAGCTGCCACCCGTAGCCGAGGTGGTGCAGGCGGGTCGAGTGCGGGCCGCGCCAGGCGTGCGAGGACTCCTCGCGGCGGAAGTAGACGGGACTCGGGCGGAAGGACCCCTGCCAGAGCGCGGCGGCGAGCTCCGTGCACCACTCCGGGGTCTCCGGATCGGACCAGGGGTCGAGGAGGTCGGTCCGGGCGGCGGCGCGCCGGTGCTCGCGCACCAGCTCCTCCGCGTCCTCCCGCAGTCCCATGCCGTCCCCTCGTCGTCGTGGGCCTTCACCCTAGGGTGTCCGACAGGCGCCGGACAACCGGGGTGGCGGCCTAGGAGGGCAGCGTGACCGGCTCGGTGTCGGGCAGCGGGCTGGCGTCGCGCCCGCGGAGATCCGGGTGGTACCGGCGGCCGAGCAGGGGCACCAGGAAGCCGACCAGGGCGAAGGCAGCGGCGACGACGATGGCGGCGGTCGGCCCGGCCTGGTCGATCTGCACGCCGGCGATCGCGGAGCCCAGCGCCGCGCCGATCAGCTGACCGGTGCCGACCCAGCCGTAGGCCTCCGCCGTGTCCGAGAAGCGCACGCTCGAGGCGGTGATCGCGAACAGAGCCGCGAGAGCGGGGGCGATGCCGATGCCGGCGAGGAACAGCGTGACGCACAGCCACCAGAAGTCGGTCGAGACCGCCGCCAGACCCATGCCGACCGTGACGATCAGCATCCGCCGCGCGGTCGCCCACCGGCTGATCGGGATGTGGCCGAGGGCGAGGCCGCCGACCAGGGAGCCCGCCGCGAACACGGCGAGCACGACGCCCGACTCGACTCCGCCCTCGCCGAACACCGCGACGACGCCCGCCTCGACCGCCGAGCAGGCGCCGATCAGGAGGAAGCCGACGACCGTGGCCAGCAGCACCGGGGGCTTCGTGAGCACCACGCCGAGGCGGCGCTTCGAGCGCGGGATGCGGACGCGGCCCACCTCGGGCGAGGCGATGAACCAGATCCCGCCGCCGATCAGGAACGCGGCGGCGGTCAGGATGCCCGCGACCGTCGACACCTGGATCGACACGAGCGTCGCCAGCACCGGGCCGAGCACCCAGATGATCTCCTGCGCGGAGGCGTCGAGCGAGAAGAGCGGGGTCAGCTGCGAGCTGGTGACCATCTTGGGGTAGATGGTCCGCACGGCCGGCTGCACCGGCGGCATGCTCAGGCCGGCGACGAACCCGATCACGACGAACTGCCACACCTCGAGCGGGAGCACGGCCATCGCGATGATCGCGCCCGCGCAGACCACGAGGGTGATCGTCAACACGCGGCGCATCCCGAGCCGCCCCATCAGGCGGCTGGTCAGCGGCCCGGCGATGGCCTGCCCGATCGACATCGAGCCGAGCACCAGGCCGGCGGCGGCGTAGGAGTGGTGCACCCGCTCCACGTGCAGGAGGAACGCCAGCGAGAGCATCCCGAACGGGAAGCGCGCGGTCAGCTGCGCGAGGATGATGCGCCCCACCCCGGGGGTCTTCAGGAGATCGGTGTAGCTGCCCACCGGACGACACTAGCGCTCCGGAGGGGACTGCGGTTCGTCGAGGGAGACCGCTGCCCGAGGGTCCCTCGACGGGTCGCGGTTCCCTCGGCGGAGGGGCGCGTCAGCCGGCCAGCACCTTGCGGATCCGCTGCAGCGACACGCTCTCGGCGGTGCCGAGCGACTGCGCGAAGAAGCTCACCCGCAGCTCCTCGATCATCCAGCGGGCGCGCGCGATCCGCTCCGGGGCGTGCGCGGGCAGCGGCACGACGCCGCCTGCCGAGCGGTAGAGCTCCTGGGCCGCCTGCACCTCGTTCAGCCAGACGCGGTCGCGCCCGACGTTCTCGGCGATCTTTCCGAAGCGCTCGGTGATCCCGCCGAGGTAGCGCGGGAGGTGCCGCAGCCGCTCCACTCCGGTCGCCGAGACGAAGCCCGGGTAGACCAGGCCCGAGAGCTGCTCCCGCGCATCCGTGAGGGCGGGCAGGAGCGCCATGCTCGTCGAGGCCTTGAGCGCCTTCTCGACGCCCCGGGCGGTGGTGAGGATCGTCGTGACCGTCTTCACGGTCTCGAACATCGCGTCCATGACACTCGCGGAGACCCGGTCGCGCACGGCGTCGAACTCGGCGCGGAGGAAGAGCATCCCGTCGGGCTTCATCCGCCAGAGGACCGCGTCGACGCAGGCGAGCAGGCAGTCGGTGAAGAGCGCGGTCGTGTTCTGGTACGGGCTCTGCGCGAGCACGAGCTTCTCGTTCGAGGTGAGGTGCTGCTGCACGTAGGCGACGGGGCTCGGCGTCGCGAGCAGGAGGAGGCGGCGGACGCCTCGCGGGTGCTCGCGCGCCTGGTCCTCGGCCGTGGCGAGCAGGCGGATCGAGACCGAGTCGCCGTCGTCGATCAGGGCGGGGTAGGCGCGGATGGTGTTCCCGCCCTGCCGGGTGTCGGTGACGCGGGGCAGCTCCGGCATGTCCCAGGTCCTCAGGCCCCGGCGCTCGAGCGCGTCGGGGACCCGGGCCTCGACCACGCGGGCGACCTCGTCGCGGACCCGACCGCGCAGGCGCTCGGCCAGCGGGGCGAGCTCCTTGCCGGCGGCGACCGTGCGCCCCCGCTCGTCGGCGACGGCGAAGGTGACCCGCAGGTGCGAGGGGATGCGCTCGAGGTCGAAGTCCTCGGGCTGCACCACCACGCCGGCCTCGCGGCGGATCGCTCCGGCCAGGGTCGCCGCGAACGACTCCGTCGGCGGGTTCGGCACGTCGTGCGGCAGGGACGCGGTGAGCTTGCGCGCCCAGTCGTTCGCGGGCACCACGTTCCGGCGCAGGTGCTTGGGCAGCGCCTTGATCATCGCGGTGACCAGCTCGGCCCGGAGTCCCGGCACCAGCCAGTCGAAGCCGAGGGGCGTCACGCGGGGCAGGAGCGCGAGCGGCACGTGCACCGTCACTCCGTCCTCCTCCGTCCCCGGCTCGAACCGGTACGAGAGGCGGAAGCGCTGGTCGGCCTGGCGCCACTGCGTGGGGAACGCGGTCTCGTCGATCTGCTCCGCGTCCTCGGGGAGGAGCGTCTCCTGCGTCATCGTCAGCAGGTCGGGCTCGTCGTGCTGGGTCGTCCGCCACCAGGAGTCGAACGAGCGCACCGAGGTGATGTCGCGGGGGAGTCGGCGGTCGTAGAAGTCGAACACGGCCTCGTCGTCGACGAGCAGGTCGCGGCGGCGCGTGCGCTCCTCCAGCCGCTCGAGCTCGGCCCGCAGGGCGCGGTTCTTGCGGTCGAAGGCGTGGCGCGACTCCCACTCGCCCTCGACGAGGGCGTGCCGGATGAACAGCTCGCGGGCGTACGAGGCGTCGATCCGCGAGAACTGGACGCGGCGGCGGGCGATGATCGGCACGCCGTAGAGCGTGACCTTCTCGTAGGCCACGGCCGCGCCCTGCGACTTCTCCCAGTGCGGCTCGCTGAACTGCCGCTTGACGAGGTCGCCCGCGATCGCCTCGGCCCAGGCCGGATCGATCGCGGCGTTCGAGCGGGCGAAGAGGCGGCTGGTCTCGACCAGCTCGGCGCTCATCACCGCGTCGGGGAGCTTCTTGGCCAGGGCGCTGCCGGGGAAGATCGAGAACTTCGCGTTGCGGGCGCCGATGTACTGCACGTTCTGGCGCTCGCGGCTCTTCGCCGCGCGCTGCGCCTGCTGCGAGGTGGTGTCCTTGATGCCCAGGTGCGAGAGCAGGCCGGCCAGGAGGCTCCGGTGGATCCCGTCGGGGTCGACCTTCGGCTCGCCCAGCTCGAGCTTGAGGGGGCGCGCGAGCTGGCGCAGCTGGCGGAACACGTCCTGCCACTCGCGCACGCGCAGGTAGTTGAGGTACTCGGCCTTGCACAGGCGCCGGAAGGCGCTCGAGGAGAGCTCCTCCTGCTTCTCCTCGACGTAGTTCCAGAGGTTCAGCAGGGTGAGGAAGTCGCTGGTGGGATCGACGAAGCGCGCGTGCTGCTGGTCGGCCTGCGCGCGGCGCTCGAGAGGGCGCTCGCGGACGTCCTGGATCGTGAGGCCCGCGACGATCGCCATCACCTCGCGGCTGACGCCGTGGCGGCGCGACTCGATCACCATCCGGCCGAAGCGCGGATCGATGGGGAGCCGCGCGAGGTCGCGCCCGATGCGCGTGAGCTGCGGCGCGGCCTCCGCCCCCTTGCGCGGGACGCCGCTCGAGTGCGCGTTCGGCGGCGTGCCGCGCACCGGAGCGGCGTCTCGCGGCGCGGCGGAGGCGGCGGAGGGGGAGCCGGGGACGCGGAGGGCGCCGAGCTCCGTGAGCAGGTCGAGGCCGTCCTTGATGCCGCGGGAGTCGGGCGGAGTGAGGAACGGGAACGAGGCGATGTCGCCCAGTCCGAGCGAGATCATCTGCAGGATGACCGCGGCCAGGCCCGTGCGCAGGATCTCGGGATCGGTGTACTCGGGGCGGCGGAGGTAGTCCTCCTCGGAGTAGAGGCGGATCGCGATGCCCGCGCTGGTGCGTCCCGAGCGGCCGGAGCGCTGGTTCGCGGAGGCCTGCGACACCGCCTCGATCGGCAGCCGCTGCACCTTCGAGCGCGCGCTGTAGCGCGAGATGCGGGCCGTGCCGCCGTCGATCACGTAGCGGATCCCGGGGACGGTGAGGCTCGTCTCCGCCACGTTGGTCGCGAGCACGACGCGGCGGCGGACGCCGGGGGTGCGCCCCTTCTCGAAGACGCGGTGCTGATCGGCCGCCGACAGGCGCCCGTAGAGGGGGAGCACCTCGGTGCCCGGCAGGTTCCGACCGCGGATGGCGTCCTCGGCGTCGCGGATCTCGTTCTCGCCCGAGAGGAACACCAGGACGTCGCCCGGATCCTCGCGCGCCAGCTCGGCCAGGGCGTCGGCGATGCCGGTCATCAGGTCGCGGCTGCCGCTCGTCGCGTCGGGGACGTCGGTGTCGTCGTCCTCCTCCGGCTCCTCGGCGACCAGCGGGCGGTAGCGGATCTCGACCGGGTAGGTGCGGCCGGAGACCTCGATGATCGGCGCGGGCTCCCCGCCGGCGTCGGAGAAGTGGGCCGCGAAGCTCTGCGGGTCGATCGTCGCCGAGGTGATGATCACCTTCAGGTCGGGGCGCTGCGGCAGCAGGCGGTGCAGGTAGCCCAGGAGGAAGTCGATGTTGAGGCTGCGCTCGTGAGCCTCGTCGATGATGATCGTGTCGTACCGGCTGAGCATCCGGTCGTGGTTCATCTCGTTGAGCAGGATGCCGTCGGTCATCAGCTTGATCCGCGTCGAGGCGGACGCCTTGTCGGTGAACCGGACCTGGTAGCCGACCAGCCCGCCGACCTCGTCGTCGAGCTCCTCCGCGATGCGCTCGGCGATGGTGCGCGCGGCGATGCGCCGGGGCTGCGTGTGCGCGATGCTCTCGCGGCCGAGCTCTAGGCAGATCTTCGGCAGCTGGGTCGTCTTGCCCGATCCGGTCGCGCCGGCGACGATGACCACCTGGTGGTCGCGGATCGCGGCGGCGATGTCGTCGCGCCGCGCCGACACGGGGAGTTCGGGCGGGTAGCGGATGCTGAGCACGTCTGACATGAGCCCTCCATCCTACGCCGCGTGCGACAATGCCCTGTCTCGTGAATCATCGCGGGCCACCCTGCCCGGTCGGGCGCTCCGGCGCTGGTCGACCGCGGCGCACGATCCCGTGGAGCACCCCGATGAATCCGCAGTCCCTGCTGGTCGTGCTGAACATCGTGCTGCTGCTCTTCGCGATCCGGGGCGTGCTGTCGAACCCGAGGCTCTCGAAGGTCGCGAAGGTCTCCTGGGTGGCGTTCATCGTGATCGCGCCGTTCATCGGCAGCCTCGCCTACCTGGCGGTGGGCCGTCGCGGCGGGAGCGGCGGAGGCGGCACGGTCGTGCGCGGCACGGAGCGGCCGTCGGGCTGGTTCTTCGAGCGCTGAGCGGCCGGGCGGGCCGGCGGCGGGGGAGACCCGCGGACGTCGGCGCTCCGCGGACCTCCTGACCCTCCGTCCCGCGGCAACCCCCTGACCGGAGGCTCCGCCCACGTCTAGCGTGGGGCGCATGGCCGATCGTCTGCGCTCCAGTGTCAGCCCCTACCTCCGCTCGCACGCGGACAATCCGGTCGACTGGTTCCCCTGGGGCGAGGAGGCGTTCGCCGAGGCGGTGCGCCGCGACGTCCCGGTGATGGTGTCGATCGGCTACTCCACCTGCCACTGGTGCCACGTGATGGCGCGGGAGTCGTTCTCGGATCCGGTGCTCGCCGCTCGGCTGAACGCGGACTTCGTCGCGGTGAAGGTCGACCGCGAGGAGCATCCGGACGTCGACACGGCCTACCTGACGGCCGCGAGCGCGTTCACCCGGCAGCTCGGCTGGCCGCTGACGGCCTTCGCCACCCCCGCCGGCGAGACCTTCTTCGCCGGCACCTACTTCCCGCCGCGCGCCGTCGGCGGCGTGCCCGCCTTCTCCGACGTCCTCGACGCGGTCTCGGAGGCGTGGCGGCTGCGGCGCGACGAGGTGCAGGCGACGGCGGGCGGCCTGGCCGCGGCCCTGCGCGAGGCGACCGCGGCGCTGCCCGCCGATGCCGCACTGCCCGGCGACGCCGAGCTCGACGGCGCCGTCCGCGCACTCGCGGACGAGGAGGACCAGGTGCACGGCGGCTTCGGCGGCGCCCCGAAGTTCCCGGTCGCCCCCGTGCTCGGGTTCCTGGCCTCGCGGCCCTCGGGAGCGGCGCTCGCCGAGCGCACGCTGCTCGCGCTGGCCGCGTCCCCTCTCCGCGACCGCGACGGGGGCTTCTTCCGCTACGCGACGCAGGCCGACTGGAGCGATCCGCACTACGAGCGGATGCTGTACGACAACGCGCAGCTGCTCGACGTCGCGG
The DNA here is from genome assembly GCF_002931415.1 of Rathayibacter sp. AY1E8. NCBI lineage: Bacteria > Bacillati > Actinomycetota > Actinomycetes > Micrococcales > Microbacteriaceae > Rathayibacter > Rathayibacter sp. AY1E8. The sequence goes on along the minus strand of NZ_PSVI01000018.1, from coordinate 6,041 downwards.
CCGTCCTGCTCGGGCACGACGGCGCCCGGGTGGAGGAGCTGACCGGAATCGCGGAGGGGGTCGCCGCGTTCCTCCTGACCACTCTCGAGCGGCCGGGCGGCGGCTTCGCGTCGGCGCAGGACTCGGAGAGCATCGTCGACGGTCAGCGCTCGGAGGGCGGCTACTACCTCGCCGAGGACCGGTCCCGCCTCGCGCCTCCCGCTCTCGACGAGAAGGTCGTCACCGGCTGGAACGGCCTGGCGATCCGCGCGCTCGCCCGCGCCGGACGCGTGCTCGGACGGGAGGAGTGGCTCGACGCCGCCCGGCGCGCGGCGGACGCGGTGCTGCAGCGGCACCTCGTCGACGGCCGCGTCGCGGTGCGCGCCTCCCTCGACGGTGCCGTCTCCGCGGCCCGCCCGGCGCTGGAGGACCTCGGGATGCTGGCCGGCGGGCTCCTCGAGCTCGCCGTGGCGGAGGGCCGTCCGCGCTACGCGGTCGTCGCGCGCACCCTGATCGACGGCGCGCTCGACGCGGCCGACGGCCCGCTGCCGTTCGCGCTGCCCGGGGGAGGAGACCCGGCGCTGACCGCGCGGGGACTCCTGCTCGCGGCCGATCCCTCCGAGGGCGCCTACCCCTCCGGCCTGTCGGCGACGGCGGACGCGGCGCACGAGCTGTACCTGCTCACCGGATCGCAGCGCTACCGGGAGGCGGCCGAGGCGGTCGTCGCCTCGATCGCTCCGGGCGCGGTCCGGCAGCCGATGGGCTTCGGCGCCGTGCTCGGGCTCGCTTCGCGGCTGGCTCGCCCGGTGCGGCAGCTGGTCGTCGTGGGCCCCGGCGCGGCGGAGGCGGTGCAGGGCGCGCGGTCCGCCGGGATCGGCGTGCTGGTCGGCGTGTCCGACGAGGGCGCTCGGGACTGGGCGGACGCGGGCTTCGAGCTGTTCGAGGGGCGGATCTCGCGGGAGGGGCTGCCGACCGCCTACTCCTGCGAGGCCTTCGTCTGCGCCCTTCCGACGACCCGCCTCCCGGAGGAGCTGCTCACGCGGCCGTGACCACCAGTGGCGCCGCGGGGTCGGCGGCCCACTCGTTGAGCGAGCCGTCGTAGACGACCGCCGTGTGGACTCCGAGCACCGCCAGTGCGAGTGCATCGGCCGTCGCGGCGATCCCGCCCCCGCAGTAGAGGACGATCCGCTCGGCCTGGAGAGCGTCTCCGAACAGCGACCGCAGCCGCTCCGGCGGCAGGAGCGTGTTGTCGGCCCGGTCGACGAGCCGCCCGGCGGGGACGCTCCGCGAGCCAGGCAGGTGTCCGAGGCGGGGGCGGCGCCCCTCCTCCCCGGTGAACTCCTTCGGCGGGACCGCGCAGACCAGCGCCCCGGGAGCCTCGCCGCGCACGACGCTCTCGACGCCGGCCTTGTCGATCCAGAGCGGCCGCTCCTCGCGCACGCTGATGCCATCGCTCACGGCGGGCTCGACATGCCCCGTCTCGATCGGGCGCTCCTCCCGCCGCCAGGCCGGGAGCCCGCCGTCGAGCACCGCGACGGCGTCGTGCCCGGCCGAGCGCAGCAGCCACCACACGCGCGATGCCCACTGGCCGACCGCGGAGTCGTACACGACGACCACCGAGTCGTCGTCGATGCCGAGCGCGGCGGTCGCGGCGGCGAAGCGCTCCGGGTCGAGCCGGGTGAAGGGCAGGGGAGCCGCCGGATCCGACAGCTGCTCGAGCAGGTCGCCGAACACGGCGCCGGGGACATGCCCCTCGAGGAGGTACTGCTCGTCGCCGCTGAGGTAGCCGGGCCGCCCGTCGAAGCCGGGCACGAGCAGCACGCTGGCGTCGACGACGACGAGGTGCTCGCGGCCGAGCTGGTCGGCGAGCCACTGGGTCGAGACGATCGGCCGGGCGAGGTACGGGGCGGAGGAGGTGCTCATCCGCCCCACGGTAGGCGCGACCGCCGACAGGCGCGCCCCCGTGCGTCACGCACGGTCACGGTCGCCGCCGGGCGCTCAGCACTCGATGACGTTGACCGCGAGGCCGCCCTCGCTCGTCTCCTTGTACTTCGACGACATGTCGATGCCGGTCTGGCGCATCGTCTCGATGACCGCGTCGAGCGAGACGCGGTGGTCGCCGTCGCCGTGCAGCGCGAGGCGGGCCGCGCTCACGGCGGTGGAGGAGGCGATCGCGTTCCGCTCGATGCAGGGGATCTGCACGAGCCCGCCGACCGGGTCGCAGGTCAGTCCGAGGTGGTGCTCCATCGCGATCTCGGCCGCGTTCTCGACCTGGCGCGGACTGCCGCCGAGCACCGCGCAGAGCGCTCCGGCGGCCATCGCGCAGGCCGAGCCGACCTCGCCCTGGCAGCCCGCCTCCGCACCGGAGATCGAGGCGTTCGTCTTGCAGAGCGAGCCGATCGCGGTGGCGGTGAGGAGGAAGCGGCGCAGCCCAGCGCGGTCGGCGCCCGGGACGAAGCGGAGGTAGTAGTGCCCGACGGCGGGGATGATGCCCGCCGCTCCGTTCGTCGGAGCCGTCACGACGCGCCCGCCTGCGGCGTTCTCCTCGTTCACCGCGAGGGCGAAGGCGTGGAGCCACTCCACCGAGGTCGCGCGGGCGCGGTCGAGCGGATCCTCCTCGAAGGCCTCGAGCCGCTCGCGGAGCACCGAGGCGCGGCGGCGGACGCCCAGGCCGCCCGGCAGCACGCCGTCGGTCGCCAGGCCGTGCTCGACGCAGGCGGCCATGGCGTCCCAGATCGCGTCGAGGCGGGCGTCGATGTCGACCCCGGGGTGCAGAGCGCGCTCGTTCGCGGCGGCGATCTCGGCGATGCCGGAGCGGGTCCGATCGCAGGTCGCCAGCAGGTCGAGCCCGGAGACGAAGGGGTAGGGGTGCGGGGCCAGCGCAGCCAGCTCGGCACGCTCGCCCGCGCGCCGGATGAAGCCGCCGCCGATCGAGTAGTAGGTCTCCTCCCACACCGGCAGCGCGTCGTCGCCGACCCAGACGCTGAAGGTGAGGGCGTTCGGGTGCTCCGGCAGCCTCGTGCGCGGCTCGAAGACGACGTCGTCGCGCGTCATCGCGAGGCGCTGCTCGCCGGCCAGCAGGATCGTCCCCTCCGCGTCGAGGCGCTGCCATGCCCCGCGCACCAGCGCCGGGTCGCACGTCTCGGGGTCCAGGCCGGCGAGACCGGCGACCACCGCGTCGGGGGTGCCGTGGCCGATCCCGGTGGAGCCGAGCGAGCCGTAGAGGGTGCATCCCACCCGGCTCACGCGGCCGAGGAGCCCGGCGTCGCGGATCCGCTCGGCGAGGGCGAGGGCGGCGCGCATCGGTCCGACGGTGTGCGAGCTGGACGGGCCGATCCCCACGCTGAACAGGTCGAGGACGGAGACGTAGGCGCTCATCCGTCGAGCGTACGCCCGTCCGCGGACGGGGGGAGGGCGGGCACCCTCGTGGACGCCCGCCCTCCTCACCGTGCCGCTCCGGTCACCACTCGCAGTGCACGTGGTTGTCGTGGCCGGGCTTGCCCGGGCCGAGCGTGAGCGTCGCGCCCAGGGCGGTGCAGGCGTCCTGCACGGCCTGGTGGTCCGCTCCGTTGAGGACGGTCACGCCGTCGATCCGGTCGATGTCGACCGCGTGGCCGGTGTAGTGGCGCGACGACGCCGTGTGGTCCTCACCGGCGAGGGAGGTGACGCGGAGGTCGAAGCCGTACTCCGTGTTGAGGCGGAGCAGGCCGTTCAGCATGGCCGGGTCCAGGGCCACCTCGGTGACTCCCGCGTCCCCGCCGGAGCTGGTCCGTGCGGGCTTCCCTGCCGCCGTGTCGCGGATGTTGACGAGCGAGGTGGACTCCGGGTCCGCGCCTGAGTCGGCGCCCAGCTCGTAGAGCTCGATCCCCGGGTTGTCGAGGATGGCCTGGGCGGTGGCCGCCGCGTCGCCGCTGGGCGGAGGAGTCGTGCCTCCGCCGCCGCCGGTCCCGGCGATGAGGGCCTTCCAGGTGGCAGGTCCGACGATGCCGTCGGCCGTCAGGCCTGCTCCGCTCTGGAAGCCGGTCACTGCGGATTCGGTCCCGGCACCGAAGACGCCGTCGACGGCGAGGGAGGCGCCGTTCGCGTTCAGCTGGGTCTGCGCCGCACTGACCGCGTCGCCGGTGGAGCCGCTGCGGACGGTCACCGCGAGTGCTCCCCAGGTCGCCTCGCCGATCACGCCGTCGGCGGCGAGGCCCTTCGCGGACTGGAAGGCGTTCACGGCACTCGCAGTGCCGGAGCCGAAGGCACCGTCCACGGCGAGCGACTGGCCGGAGCCGCGGAGCAGGTACTGCGCGGTGGTCACGTCGTCGCCGCTGGATCCCGAGGAGAGCACGGGCCAGTCGGCCGCCTGAGCGCTCGTCGCCCCGCCGACGGTGACGCCGACGGCGAGCAGGAGCGCGGTGATCAGCGCGAGGACGCGGGAGCGGGCGCTCCGCGGTCGGACGGTGGTGTCGGTGTCGACGGTGGTCGTGTCGATGGTGGTCATGATCCTCATCCCTCGCTCTCGACGGCCTCGCGGGCCAGGGTCTCCCACTGCGCGTAGGCGTCCGGCACGCCGGACTGCTGGACGGCCTGCGCGGCCTCCGTCACCGGCAGCGACTCCCAGCCGGCGACGTCGAGGAGGCCGGCGTTGCTGGTGGGACTGTTCGCGGCTCCGTAGAAGGCGCGCGACGCGTAGACGGGGTCGACCAGCTCGGCCGCGGTGCCCCAGCCGTAGGACGGGCGCTGCTGGAAGAGTCCGACGGAGTCGCGGTCTCCGCCGGAGAGGTTGCGCAGGCGCGATTCCTGCATCGCCGTCGCGATCGCGATCACCCAGCCGTACTCGGGGACACCGGCGGTCCTCCCCTCGGCGATGATCGTGCGGACGTTGGAGAGCTGCTCGTCGTTCAGGGTGGCGAACGTCTCGCCCGGCTGCCCCGGGTCGGGCGTCGAGCCGGAGCCGGAGCCGGTCAGCGACTGCCAGGTCTGCGGGCCGACGACGCCGTCGACGGTCAGGCCGGCCGCGGACTGGAAGCCCTCCACGGCGGCGCGGGTCGCGGCTCCGAACTCGCCGTCGACGGTGAGCCCGGCGCCGGTCTTGTTCAGCTGCACCTGGAGAGCGGTCACCGCCTCGCCGGAGTCGCCGGAGGAGACGGTCGTGATCAGCGCCGTCCAGGTCTGCTCGCCGACGATGCCGTCGGCCGAGAGGCCCCGGTCGCTCTGGAACGCGGAGACCGCGGCTGCGGTGCCGGCACCGAAGACTCCGTCCGCGTCGACCGAGCGGCCGGCGGCGTTCAGCAGATGCTGGACGGTGCGGACATTGGCGCTGTTCTCGCCCTGAGCCACGACGGGCCAGGCGGCGGCCGAGGCCGAGACGGCCGCGACCGAGACGGCCGGGGCGGGAGCGGCGAGGGCGGCCGGAGCGCTTGCGAGCGATCCGAAAGCCAGAGCGCCGCAGGCGGCACCAGCGACCAGCAGCCGGCCTCGTGGGGATGTGGTGGTGGGATTTCTCATCGTCTCGTACACCTCTTCGTGGCCGGGTCCGGCCGGATTCGTCGTCACGATCTGGAGAGCGGTTCTCCCTTGCCCCTCAGGCCTACTCCGACCCCTCGGCCTCCGGGGGAGGACGGATGCGGTGTCCAGTGACTGTCCACGGAACACGGAGGGGGATCCGTCGCGCGGGGGAGGCGTCCCGCGGCGCGCGGCGGCACACTCCGCCGGAGAAGGAGGCCGAGTGCTCGCTCGGGGAGGGCCGGGCGGCGCATCGTCGGCCGCAGGCCGGGCAGGAGCCGCCGCGGTCATCCGTTCCTGCGGCACCGGTCGGGCCCCGGAGACCTGCGATCCGATCGATCGGGAGCCGCTCGACGCGGCCGACCCGTCGGTGATCCCGCACGCCCCCCGTCGGTCGTCATCGTCGGAGGAGCCGACACCTGCCGCGAGACGCCACCTGTGCACGCCTCCCGCGATGTGACGCGTACTGAAGCGGCGTCTCGCGGAGAGGAACGGGTCAGCGCAGCGTCTTGCGCGCCGAGATCTGGCCGGTGTCGAAGCCGAGCAGGTGCAGGCCGCCGTGGAAGCGGGCG
>NZ_PSVI01000017.1:0-61648 GCF_002931415.1 Rathayibacter sp. AY1E8 | reverse complement strand
TTCGGGGACGCCGACTCCGGGACCGTACTCCTCCACCAGCACGTCCTCGGTGAGCCCGAGCTCGGACGCGGCGCGCTCGAGCAGACCGGTGAGCTGCAGCCTCTTCTCGTAGATCTGCAGCTCGAGGCCGTGGACGCTCTCGGTGACGGACTGGAGCCGGTCGCGCACGCTCCCCTCCTCGCGGCGGAGCCCCTGCAGCTCACCGGTCTGCTCGAGCGCGCCGCGTCCGAGCTCGGGCTCACCGAGGACGTGCTGGTGGAGGAGTACGGTCCCGGAGTCGGCGTCCCCGAAGAGACGGACGTGGAGCAGGAGCCGCGGCCCTACGTCCGCGAGGAGCAGCGCCGCCGCCTCGAGAAGGCCGAGAAGCAGCTCGGGCAGCTGGGCCGCGTCAATCCGCTCGCGCTGGAGGAGTTCGCCGCGCTGGAGCAGCGGCACGCGTTCCTGACCGAGCAGCTGGCCGACCTCACCGGGACCCGGCGCGACCTGCTCACCATCATCGAGGAGCTCGACGAGACGATGCAGACCGTGTTCGCCTCCGCGTTCGACGACACGCAGGCGGCGTTCGCGGACGTGTTCCCCGTCCTCTTCCCCGGCGGCACCGGCAGCATCCGCCTGACCGACCCGGAGAACCTGCTCACCACCGGCATCGAGGTCGCGGTGCGGCCGGCCGGCAAGAAGATCGAGCGGCTGTCGCTCCTCTCCGGAGGGGAGCGCTCGCTCGCGGCCGTGGCGTTCATGGTCGCCATCTTCAAGTCGCGGCCGAGCCCCTTCTACATCATGGACGAGGTGGAGGCCGCCCTCGATGACGCGAATCTCGGCCGACTGCTCAGCATCTTCGAGGACCTGCGCACCTCGAGCCAGCTGATCGTCATCACCCACCAGAAGCGGACCATGGAGATCGCGGACGCCCTCTACGGCGTCTCGATGCGGCAGGACGGCGTCTCGGCCGTCGTCGGCCAGCGCGTCGCCGCGCCCCCGGCCTGAACCCGCCTCCCCGACCGCTCGGAGGCGCGCCCGCCGGTAGCCTGGACCCATGGCAGAACGCACCTCCTGGTCGCTCGGCCGCGCACTGCGCGGCCTGTTCGAGAAGCGCACGATCGACGACCAGACCTGGGACGACCTCGAGACGGCGCTGATCACCGCCGACTTCGGCCCCGACATCACCGAGGAGATCGTCGACGACCTCCGCGCCAAGGTCGCCCGCTACTCCACCACCGACCCGCGCGACCTGCAGCGGATGCTCCGCGAGTCCCTCGAGGAGCGTCTGTCGAAGTACGACACGACCCTCAAGCTCAGCGAGCGCCCCGCCGTGATCCTCGTGGTCGGCGTGAACGGCGTCGGCAAGACCACGACCATCGGCAAGTTCGCCAAGTTCCTCCGCAACTACGGCCGGAGCGTCGTGGTCGGCGCGGCCGACACTTTCCGCGCCGCGGCGGTCGACCAGCTCGCCACCTGGGCGCAGCGCGCCGACGCCCAGATCGTCCGCCCGCAGCAGGAGCGCCAGGATCCGGCGTCCGTCGCCTTCCAGACCGTGCAGTTCGCGAAGGACACCGGCGTCGAGATGGTCATCATCGACACGGCCGGCCGCCTGCACACCAAGGGCGGGCTGATGGACGAGCTCACGAAGATCAAGCGCGTCATCGAGAAGCAGGCCCCGATCTCCGAGATCCTGCTCGTGCTCGACGCGACGACCGGTCAGAACGGGCTGAGCCAGGCCGAGGCGTTCATCGAGCACGCGGGCGTCACCGGCCTGGTCATCACCAAGCTCGACGGCTCCGCGAAGGGCGGCTTCGTCCTCGCGGTCCAGGAGCGCACCGGCATCCCGATCAAGCTCGTCGGCCAGGGCGAGGGCATCGGCGACCTCACCGGCTTCACCCCCCACGTCTTCGCCCAGCAGCTCGTCAGCTGAGCGGCCCCGCCCGGGACGACGCGCCGGCGCCGTCCCGGTGGCGGGCTACACGGCCTGCGAGAAGCCCAGTGCCGCGTCGGCGAGGTGGCGCAGGTGCTCCGGGACCGGCAGCCCCTTCGACTCCATCGAGCGCGCCCAGAGCCGGCCGGCCCGGTAGGAGGAGCGGACCAGGGGCCCCGCGAGGACGCCGAGGAAGCCGATGTCCTCGGCCTCCTCCTTGATCGCCACGAACTCCTCCGGGTGCACCCAGCGGTCCACCGGCAGATGCCGCGGCGTCGGGCGGAGGTACTGCGTGATGGTCACGATGTCGGTGCCGGCGTCGTAGAGGTCCTGCAGCGCCTGCGAGATCTCCTCCCGCTCCTCGCCCATGCCGAGGATGAGGTTCGACTTCGTGATCAGCCCCGCCTCCCGGCCCTGGGTGAGCACGTCGAGCGAGCGCTCGTAGCGGAAGGCCGGCCGGATGCGCTTGAAGATCCGCGGCACCGTCTCGACGTTGTGGGCGAACACCTCCGGCTCCGCGTCGAACACCCGCTGCAGGTGCTCGGCGCGGCCGGTGAAGTCCGGGACCAGGATCTCGACCCCCGTGCCCGGAGCCTGGGCGTGGATCTGGCGGATGGTCTCGGCGTAGAGCCAGGAGCCCTCGTCCGGCAGGTCGTCGCGGGCGACTCCGGTGACGGTCGCGTAGCGGAGGTTCATCCGCGCCACGGACTCGCCGACGCGCCGGGGCTCGTCCGCGTCGTAGTCCGCGGGCTTCCCGGTGTCGATCTGGCAGAAGTCGCAGCGGCGGGTGCACTGGGCGCCGCCGATGAGGAAGGTCGCCTCTCGGTCCTCCCAGCACTCGAAGATGTTGGGGCAGCCCGCCTCCTGGCAGACGGTGTGCAGCTCCTCGCTCTTCACCAGCGACTGCAGCTGCCGGTACTCCGGGCCCATCGAGGCCTTCGTGCGGATCCACTCGGGCTTGCGCTCGATCGGCGTCTCGGCGTTGCGGATCTCCAGCCGCAGGAGCTTGCGGCCGCCGGCCTCGGCGCTCACGCGGCGACCTCCTCGATGCGGGCGGAGAAGGCGGGGGCCGCCTCCGAGAAGCGCGCCGCCACCCGCGCCCGCACCGCCTCCATGGGCGGAGCCTCGCCGCGCTCGCGCTCGAGCGTGGTCACCCCGGCGTCGGCGATGCCGCAGGCGACGATGCGGGCGTAGGGCTCGAGGCTGTTCGAGACGTTGAGGGCGAAGCCGTGCATCGTCACGCCCGAGGCGACGCGGATGCCGATCGCGGCGATCTTGTCGGCGCCGCCGTCCCTCGGGATCCACACTCCCGAGCGCCCGTCGACGCGCCGCCCCTGCACGCCCAGGTCGTCGAGAGCGGCGATCAGCACGCCCTCCAGCGAGCGGACGTAGGCGACCACGTCGACGGGCTCGCCGAGCCGCACGATCGGGTAGCCGACGAGCTGGCCCGGACCGTGCCAGGTGATCCGCCCTCCGCGGTCGACGTCGACCACGGGCGAGCCGTCGTCCGGGCGCTCGTGCGCCTCGGTGCGCTTGCCGGCGGTGTAGACGGAGGAGTGCTCGCAGAGCACGAGGGTGTCCGGCCTCGAGCCCGCCACCACCTCGGCGTGCAGGCGGCGCTGCAGCTCCCAGCCGTCGGAGTAGTCCAGGGGGTCCGCGGAGTCGCCCGCCACCAGTGTCTCGATCACCGGGCCACCCTAGCCCTGTTCTTGGACCCGGACCAGTTAATCCGCTCCGTGGTGATCGCGCCTATCGCGAGCGGATCGGCGGCCCCGCCCGCCGACCCTCCGGGCCTCCGGTAGAATTCCGGGCATCATGGCTACTTTCGGCACCCTCTCCGATCGACTCGTCGAGACCTTCAAGAACCTCCGCACGAAGGGCAAGCTCTCCGCGTCGGACGTCGACGGCACCGTCCGCGAGATCCGGCGGGCCCTCCTCGACGCCGACGTGGCGCTGGAGGTCGTGAAGGAGTTCACCGGCAAGGTGCGCGAGCGCGCCCTCGGCGACGAGGTCAACAAGGCGCTCAATCCGGCCCAGCAGGTCGTCCAGATCGTCAACGAGGAGCTCGTCGCGATCCTCGGCGGACAGTCGCGCCGGCTCGAGTTCGCCAAGCGCCCGCCGACCGTCATCATGCTCGCCGGCCTCCAGGGCGCGGGCAAGACGACCCTCGCGGGCAAGCTCGGCAAGTACCTCGGCAAGGACGGCCACACCCCGCTGCTCGTCGCGGCCGACCTCCAGCGCCCCAACGCCGTTCAGCAGCTGCAGGTCGTCGGCGAGCAGGCCGGAGTCGCGGTCTACGCGCCGGAGCCGGGCAACGGCGTCGGCAACCCGGTCAAGGTCGCCCAGAACGCGATCCGCTTCGCGACCGACAAGCAGTACGACACGGTCATCATCGACACGGCCGGACGCCTCGGCGTCGACGCCGACATGATGAAGCAGGCCGCCGACATCCGCCGCGTCACGAACCCCGATGAGGTCCTGTTCGTCATCGACGCGATGATCGGCCAGGACGCGGTCGCGACCGCCAAGGCCTTCCAGGAGGGCGTCGACTTCACCGGCGTCGTCCTCTCCAAGCTCGACGGCGACGCCCGCGGAGGCGCGGCGCTCTCGGTCGCCTCGCTCACCGGCCGCCCGATCCTCTTCGCCTCCACGGGCGAGTCGCTCGACGACTTCGAGCAGTTCCACCCCGACCGCATGGCGAGCCGCATCCTCGACCTCGGCGACGTGCTGACGCTCATCGAGCAGGCCCAGTCCGCGTTCGACGAGGACGAGGCGCGGAAGATCGCCGAGAAGATCATGGGGGACACGTTCACCCTCGACGACTTCCTCGGCCAGATGCAGCAGCTGCGCAACATGGGCTCGATCAAGAAGATGATCGGCATGCTGCCCGGCGCGAAGGGCATGCGAGAGCAGCTCGACCAGTTCGACGAGCGCGAGATCGTGCGCACCGAGGCGATCATCCAGTCGATGACGAAGGCGGAGCGGGTCAACCCGAAGCTGCTCAACGGCTCGCGGCGCCTGCGCATCGCCCGCGGCTCCGGCATGACGGTCACGGACGTCAACCAGCTCGTCCAGCGCTTCGAGCAGGCCGCCAAGATGATGAAGACGGTCGCCAAGGGCGGCATGCCCTCGGTCCCCGGGATGGGCCCGGTGCCCGGCGCCGGCTACCAGGGCCGCCCGAAGCCGCAGAAGAAGAAGAGCAGCAAGTCCGGCAACCCCGCCAAGCGCGCGGCCGAGAACGCGGCGATCACCTCCGGGCCCCGCCCGGGCGATGCGGGCGGCTCCGGCTTCGGCCTGGGCGGCGGCGCCGGCAAGGGCGCCCAGCCCACGCCGGAGGAGCTCGAGCAGCTGCAGAAGCTCCTCGGGCGATGAGGCGGGTCGCGGCCGGACGCGCGGGCGGGATCCTCGTCCTCGCGGCCGTGCTCGGGCTCACCGGCTGCGCCGAGGGCTCCGGGGTCGACGCGATGACGGCGCCCTCCCCGGAGGACCTGGTCGGCCGCTGGGTGACGGGCGTCTCCTACGACGCGCCCGACGTGCCGTTCCTCCTGATCGCGGAGGACGGGACCTGGACGGGCTCCGACGGCTGCAACGGCGCGCAGGGCGAGTGGTCGATCGACCAGGAGGGCGCCCTCACCGTCTCGGCCGGGCCGAGCACGCTGATCGCCTGCGACGGCGTCGCACTGCCGATGATCTTCTCGGAGGCGGCGATGGCCTCGATCGACGGCGGACGGCTCCGCCTGTTCGACGACGAGGGGGCCACCGTCGTCAAGCTCGCCCGCTCCACGAGCGACGAGGCGCCCTCGGCGTCGCCGGACCCGGCGGGGGAGTAGCGCGCCGTCCCTCCGGGGGCCGCAGCGGGGATCCCCGGGAGGCGCACCGCTCGCTAGCGTGAGGGCATGACAACCGCACACGCGCGCCCCGTCCGCATCGGCGTCCAGATCGCACCGCAGCACGTCCCCTACGAGGTCATCCGCGACACGCTCGCCGAGCTCGAGGACCTCGGCGTCGACATCGCCTTCAACTGGGACCACTTCTTCCCGCTCTCGGGAGAGCCGAACGGCCTGCACTTCGAGGGCTGGAGCATGCTCGCGGCCTGGGCCGAGCAGACCAGCCGCATCGAGTTCGGCCCGCTGGTCACCTGCAACAGCTACCGGAACCCCGACCTCCTCGCCGACATGGCGCGCACGGTCGACCACATCAGCGCCAAGGGCGCCGAGGGCCGTCTGATCTTCGGCATCGGCTCGGGCTGGTTCGAGCGCGACTACGAGGAGTACGGCTACGAGTTCGGCACTCCCGGCTCCCGCCTCGACGAGCTCTCCGAGGCGATGCCGCGCATCCGCAGCCGGTGGTCGATGCTCAACCCGGCGCCCACCCGCGACATCCCGGTGATGATCGGCGGCGGCGGCGAGAAGAAGACGCTGCGGATCGTCGCCGAGCACGCCGACATCTGGCACAGCTTCTCGGACGTCCCGACGCTCGAGCGCAAGCTCGGCGTGCTCTCGGAGTGGTGCGGCCGCGTCGACCGCGACCCGGCCGCGATCGAGATCTCGACCGGCGCGAGCGTGCGCGGCGGTGTCGGCGACGCCTCCTTCGACGTGCTCGACCAGCAGTACGACCTGGGTGCCCGCCTGTTCACGCTCGGCATCACCGGTCCGGACATCGACCTCGCGCCCGTGCGCGATCTGCTCGGCTGGCGCGACGGCCGGAACAGCACCGCGCGCTGACCCGGCGGGGCGCCGTCACGGCGGCGCCCCGCGTCGGAGTCAGGCCGCCGGCGCGTCCGTCGCCTTCTGGCCGGTCGGCACCGCCCGGGCGAGGCCGGACTTCTCGGCCGCCACCTCGAACGCGTCGGCCAGGGCGCGCTGGCCCTCGACGGTGGGATGCACGCCGTCCTCGCCGAGCAGCCCGTCCTCGCGGAGGGGGTCCGGGTACTCGAGCGCACCGCCGCCGGCGGCCGTCACGGCCTCGACCAGCGCCGCGTCGTACTCGTCGAGATCGGAGGGGCGCGGGTCGGGGCCCCAGACCGAGTCGAGCGCGATGAGCCGGGCCGAGGGCGAGGCGGACACGATCGCGTCCACCGCCGGCCCGATCGCGGCGTCCACGTCCTCCGGATCCCAGCCCAGGTCGTTGCTGCTGGCGATCAGCACGATCGCGTCGGGCCGGGTGTCGGCGATCTCCTCCGCGCGGTCGCCGATCGCGACGCCGCAGTCGCCCGGTTCGATGAAGCCGCCGCCGTCGCAGCCCAGGTTCGTGACCTCCCAGCCGAGGTCGTCGCCGACGAGTGCGGGCCAGGCCTGCTCCGGATCGACCGTCAGACCGCGCACGATGCTGTCGCCGACGATCGTCACCCGGGAGCCGGCGGGCAGAGAGCCGCCGATCGAGAGCGGCAGCGGATCGGCGGTGACGGTCGGGAGGGGAGTGGCGGTGCCGGCGGGGGACGCGGTCGCCGGGCCGGTCGTCGTCGAGGACGAGCAGCCGGCGAGACCGAGGGCCAGTGCGCCGATCGCGGCTGCGGCGAGGAGGGCGGGACGTGTCATGAGCGGGGATCCCGGAGCCCGTCGCGCAGCTCGCCCGCGAGCGCCCGGACCACCGCCTTGAGGTCGCCGTCGTTCGCCGCGGCCGTCCGCAGCTGGCGCTGATAGCTCGCTCCCGCGACCAGGATCAGCTCGACGTCGCCGAGCTCCTTCACGCAGTCGAGACGCTCGGCGACCGGTGCGAGGGTGACGAGCAGGTCGCGGATGTCGTCGGTGACCAGGCGCTCCGCTCCAGCGGCGTCGAGGATGATCTCGGCGTCGAGCCCGTAGCGGGCCGCGCGCCACTTGTTCTCGCGCACGTACCAGGGCTGCATCGTCGGCAGGTCCTCGCCCGCGTCCAGCCGCGACGAGAGGTGCTCGACGAGGCACTGGATCAGCGCGGCGACCGCTCCGATCTCCTCCGCGGAGGAGAGGCCGTCGCATGCGCGCATCTCGAGCGTGCCCCACTGCGGCGAGGGGCGGATGTCCCAGCGGACCTCCGTGTGGTCGTCGATGACGCCGGTGCGCATCATGTCGTCGACGTACTCCTCGTAGTTCGCCCAGGCACCGAACTGCGGAGGCAGGCCCGCCGTCGGCAGCTGCTGGAACATCAGCGCGCGGTTCGAGGCGTAGCCCGTGTCGACCCCGCCCCAGAACGGGCTCGACGCCGAGAGCGCCTGCAGGTGCGGGTAGTAGTCGAGCAGGGAGTTGAGGATCGGCAGCACCTTGTCGCGGTGCTCGATGCCGACGTGCACGTGGATGCCCCAGATCATCATGTTCCGGCCCCACCACTGGGTCCGGTCGATGAGGCGGTGGTACCGCTCCTTGTCCGTGATGGCCTGGTCGAACCACTGCGCGAACGGGTGCGTGCCCGAGCACACGAGGTCGAGTCCCATCGGGTCGGTGATCTCGCGCACCTGCCGCAGCTGGTCCTGCAGGTCGGCGACCGCGTCGCGGACGGAGGTGTGCACGCCGGAGACCAGCTCGACCGTGTTGCGCAGGAGCTCGCCGGTGATGTGCGGGTGCGGGGCGCCGTCGTCGCTGCGGAGCGCCTCCAGCACCACATCGGCGACGTTGGCGAGATCGCCCGTCTGCCGGTCGACGATCGCGACCTCCCACTCGATCCCGAGCGTGGAGCGGTCTGATGCGGCGAAGCTGATCTCCATGGCGTGGTCCTCATCGGATCCGGGCGTCCGCCGATCGGGACGCGCCTCGCCATCCTGCCACCTGCGGCCGGGGCGGACGCAGAGCCCCGGCGGCGGCCTTCGGGGTCCCGCGCGGCCCGCTCCCGCGAGGGTGCCGCTGGTCGGCGGCGTGCCGGGCCCGCACCGGGGCGGTTTTTCTGGCAGAATGATCCGTCGGGTCCGAGGCGGTCGACCCTCTACTCACCGCCGACGAAACCCCCTCGAGCTTCCGCCGGGTGTGCCCCCACGCTCACGGCTCAGTTCATCCATCATCGACCGGACACCGGTCAACGACCACACAGGAGAATTGTGGCTGTCAAGATTCGTCTGAAGCGCCTCGGCAAGATCCGGGCGCCCTACTACCGCATCGTCGTCGCCGACTCGCGCACCAAGCGCGACGGCCGCGTGATCGAGGAGATCGGCAAGTACCACCCGACCGAGCAGCCCTCGTTCATCCAGGTCGACTCGGAGCGCGCGCAGTACTGGCTCGGAGTCGGCGCGCAGCCGACCGAGCAGGTCGCCGCGATCCTCAAGCTGACCGGCGACTGGGGCCGCTTCAAGGGCGACGCCGACGCCGTCAGCACCGTCCAGGTGAAGGAGCCCAAGGCTCCGTTCGTCGTCGACGCGAAGAAGAAGCCCGTCCTCAAGCCGAAGTCCGAGGCTCCGGCCAAGGCCGCCCCGGTCGAGGACACCGCCGACGAGACCTCCACCGAGGCGTAGTCAGTGCTCGCTCCCGCCGTCGAACACCTCGTCAAGGGGATCGTCGAGAACCCCGATGAGGTCAGTGTCGTGGCCACGAGCTCCCCGCGCGGAGAGGTCCTCGAGGTGCGCGTGCACCCCGAGGACCTCGGCCGCGTGATCGGACGCTCCGGTCGCACCGCCAAGGCCGTCCGCACTCTCGTCGCCGCGCTCGCCGACGGGCACCGCGTGCGCGTCGACGTCGTCGACACCGACAAGTAGAGGTGTCGGTCACCGGACCGGGCACGACGCAGCTCCGCGTCGCCCGACTCACCAAGGCACACGGGCTCAAGGGCGCCATCAAGCTCGAGCTCTACACGGACGAGCCCGACAAGCGCTTCACCCCCGGATCCACGTTCACGCTGCAGGTCCCGCGCACCTCCGAGTGGCACGGCAAGAAGCTCGAGCTCGTCGAGCTGCGCTGGTACAACAGCCACCCCGTCGCGTTCTTCCGAGGCGTCGACGACCGCAACGCCGCTGAGACCCTCCTGAAGGCGATCCTCTGGATCGACGAGGAGGTGCAGACCCAGCCGGGCGAGGACGACTCCTGGTACGACTACCAGCTGGTCGGCATGAAGGTCGTCCGCGACGGCGTCGAGGTCGGCGCCGTCCGCCGCGTCGACCACTTCCCCGCGCAGGACCTGCTCATCGTCGGCACCCCCTCCGGCGAGGTGATGGTGCCGTTCGTGAACGCGATCGTCCCCTCCGTCGACGCCGCGGCCGGGATCGTCACGGTCACGCCTCCGATCGGCCTGTTCGAGGAGGCTCCCGAGGAGGAGCCCGCCGCGGTCGACCTCAGCGGTGTCGACCTCGCGGACCCGGCGCTGAGCGCGCCTGCGGACGCCGACGCGCCGGACGCCTCCGATGACGCGGATTCCGCTGACGAGGAGCCCGCCGACGACGAGCCCCCGGCCGCCTCCGACGCCGCCTCCGAGGAGGAGCCCCGGTCGTGAGGATCGACATCGTCACGATCTTCCCGGAGTTCTTCGGCGTGCTCGACATCAGCCTGCTCGGCCGTGCTCGGCAGAGCGGGCTGATCGAGCTCGGCGTGCACGACCTGCGCGACTTCACCCACGACCGCCACCGCACCGTCGACGACACGCCCTACGGCGGCGGCGCGGGCATGGTGATGCGACCGGAGCCGTGGGGCGAGGCGCTCGACACGATCCTCGACGGCGCGGACGACCCCGTCGTGATCTTCCCGTCGCCCGCGGGCGAGCTGTTCACCCAGGCGACCGCCCGCGAGCTCGCGGAGGAGTCCTCCCTCGTCTTCGGCTGCGGCCGCTACGAGGGCATCGACCAGCGCGTCGTGGACCACACCGCCGAGCGCGCGCGGGTCCGGCTGATCAGCCTCGGCGACTACGTCCTCAACGGAGGAGAGGTCGCCGTGATGGCGATGATCGAGGCCGTCGGACGCCTGGTCCCGGGCGTCGTCGGCAACCCGGCGAGCCTGGTCGAGGAGAGCCACTCCGACGGGCTGCTCGAGTACCCGAGCTACACCAAGCCGGCTTCCTGGCGGGGCCTCGACGTCCCTCCGGTGCTCCTCAGCGGCAACCACGGGGCGATCGCCGCCTGGCGCCACGAGCAGAGCGTCGAGCGCACGCGCCGCGTCCGCCCCGAACTGCTTCCCTAGTCCCGCGCCGCACGGTCACCGGGCCGCGAGGGCCAGGTGCCGGTCGCGGAGGGCGAGGAAGAGGGGGAACGCGAACGCGAGGGCGACCAGCGGCGCGAGCAGCACCAGGATCCACACGCGGCGCATCCCGATCCGGCGGCCCTCCACCACCATGAAGGCGACGGCCGCGATCGCGACGACCAGCAGGTCGGTCGAGAACGACGACACCCACGGCCCGCCCGCGGCGAGGCCGGCGAGCACGTCCGCGCCCTCCTGCATCGCCCGCACGTTCCAGGTCCAGGTCCCGATCAGCCCGGCGAGGGCGAGGACGAGGTAGACGATCCCGAGCGGCGTCCAGCCGCGGTGCAGCCGGCTCATGCGCGGGCCTCCGTTCGTGCGAGGGTGAGGATCGTCCCTCCGGCGAGGGCGACCACCGCCACAGTAGCGACGGCGAGGGTCAGCGCGTCCGGTGCGGTCAGCGCCTGACCGCGCAGCGCCTGCCAGCAGGTGAGGGCGACCGCGGCCGCCCAGCCCGCCGAGGCCAGTGCGACGAGCCGCAGCCGGGTGGATCCGGGGCGCAGCACGGGGATCCGCGGTGCCAGCCGTCCGAGTAGCAGCGCGAGCAGCGGGAGCCCCTGCAGAGCGTGCATCCCGACGAAGTGCGGGATGCGCAGATCGCCCCCGATGGTGCTCCAGCCCAGGAGCGGGAGGCCGGGTCCGCCGTCCGCGACTCCGACGGCGTGCGCGCCGACGACGCCCTGGTAGTCGCTGATCTGGCCGGACGAGGGCCCCGTCATCAGGAACGCGAGGGCCATCCCGACGAGCCCGATCACGAGTCCGGCACGGACGGCGAGCGTCAGCGCAGGGTCGCCGAGCGGCACCCGCGCCAGGAGGGCGGCGAGGACCAGCGTCGCCAGCCAGACCACCACGATGGAGACAGCCATCGATGCCCAGAGCGCGGCGTGCAGGGGAGTGGAGACGTCGAAGTGGCTGCGCTCGCCGACCAGGGCAGCGCCTCCGATCACGACCATCTCGACCGCCAGGCCGACTGCCGCGACCGTGCCCAGCGCTCGGGCGAGGCGGCGCCGGCGGGGCACGAGCCCGATCAGCCAGGCGAGCGTCACGGCGTACAGCGCGATCGAGAGACAGAACTTCAGCGGCTTGCCCCAGAGCGGCTGTCCGCCGAGCTCGCGGGGATCGACGACCAGCGCGATCGCGCAGAGGAGGGCGCCGACCGCCATCGCGGCAGCGAGCACCAGGAGCGGCCGGTGCGGAGCAGCGGAGGCGGTGCGCGCGGGCGTCTCGGTCGCGGCGCTCATCGGGGCACCTCCGTCGGGCCGAAGCGGCTCTGCGTCTCGCGCGCCTGGGCGACGCGCCGGAGCGACTGCAGCACCACGTCTCCGAGCGCGGTGCCGACGGCGGCGACGGCAGCCTGCTCGCTCACGCTCTCACGGGCCTGCAGTTCGTCGAGGTCGGCGGAGGCGACGAGGGCGGCGGCGCGGGCGTAGGCCTCGAGCCAGCCGGCGCTCATCGGACCGGTGGAGAGCTCGAGCGCGTCGAGCGCCCGTGCCGCCGTCGCGACGGCAGGGTGGCCGCAGTGGTCGGAGCCCGCGGCCTCGGCGATCCGCCGCGTCGACGCCTCGGTGGCGGACGCGGTCGAGTCGGCGCTCACGGAGACCACGTCCTGCGCCACCTCGAAGGCCGCTGTCGGACCGACGCCCGCGTCGAGCGCGGCCGTGATCCGCTTCGCGCCGGCGATGCCGACGCCGCCGCTCTCGATGAGCGCCCGGAGCAGCGTCAGGCGGGCGACATGAGCGTCCCCGTACTCCGCCCGCTGGGGGCCGGCGGCGTCGCCCGGCGGCAGCAGCCCCTCCCGGATGTAGTACTTGATCGTGGGCAGGCTGACGCCGCTGCTGCGGCTGAGCTCCGAGATTCGCACGTGGACAGTATCGCTATCCGATAGCGGTACTGTCCCCCCTTAGTCAGTCCCGCGCGGAGAGGACGATGTTCCCCGTCTCGGTGATGGCGATCGTGTGCTCCATGTGGGCGCCGCGAGAGCCGTCACGGCTGCGGAGGGTCCAGCCGTCCTTGTCCGTGTAGATCTCGTCGGTCGTCTGCAGGAACCACGGCTCGATCGCGACGACGAGGCCCGGGCGGAGCGGGTAGCCGCGGCCGGCGCGTCCGTCGTTGGGGATGTGCGGATCGCCGTGCATCGTGCGGCCGACGCCGTGGCCGCCGAAGTCGGTGTTGATGGACAGGCCCTCGGCGTGTGCGACGGCCGCGATGGCCGCGGAGATGTCGCCGATCTTCTTCCCGGGCTGCGCGGCGGCGATGCCGGCCTCGAGCGCGCGGGTGGTGGTGTCGATGAGGGCGAGGTCCTCCTCGCGCGGCGTCCCGACCACGACGCTGATGGCCGAGTCGGCGACCCAGCCGTTCACGGAGGCGGCGAAGTCGAGGGTGAGCAGGTCGCCGTCCTTCAGCCGGTAGTCGAAGGGCAGGCCGTGCAGCACCGCGTCGTTGACGGAGGTGCAGATGACCTTGCCGAAGGGGCTCGCGCCGAAGGAGGGGTGGTAGTCGATGTAGCAGGACTCGGCGCCGGCCGTGCGGATCATGTCGTGGGCGAGCCGGTCGAGCTCCAGCAGGTTCACGCCGACCGCGGCGGCGGCGGCGGTGGCCTTCAGTACCTCGCCGACGAAGCGGCCGGCGGGACGCATCTCCTCGATCTCGGCGGGGGTGCGTAGCTCGATCATCCTGATCCTCTCGGGGTCCGCTGAGCCGTCGCTCAGCGGTGGTGGGTACGGTTGGTGCATGCGCATGCGACGGGCATTCGGTTCCTGGCAGTTCCCGGCGGCGATCGTCCTGCCCTTGTGGATCCTCCTCGGCTACGGGGTCTTCGGAGGATCGAGCGGCTGGACCGTGCTCGGCCTGGTGATCGCCCTCCCCATTCTGGCGGTCGCGCTGGCGGCTGTGGCCGCGATCGTCGCATTCCGGGTGACCGTTCGGCCCACGCGCACTCCCGCGTGGGGCGACGTGGCCGTGGTCGGCGCCTGGCACCTCTCCCTGATCGCGTTCGGCTTCTTCCCGCCCGGCGCCTGGGCGCTGGGCCTGCTCTCGGTGGTCCTCGGAGTGGCGGCCTTCTGGCACTCGGGGTGGCGGTTCCTCGCCGACGCGAGGGCCACTCTCCTCGCCTTCTCGGAGGCGGCGTCCGTGCAGGCCGAGGGCGCTCACCGCCCCGTCGCAGGCGAGGGCTTCGACCCGGAGCGCCCGCAGGACGGGCAGACCATCGTCCTCTGAGGGTCGGGCGTCCCGAGAGGCGCTGTCCCCTGCGAGGCCCCGCCCTGCTCCACAGCTCGGCCCTCTCGACGGACCCGCCCTCTGCGCAGCTCTGCCTCCGGGTGACCCTGCCCTGCTCATGACCCTGCTTTGACTCGGATCGACGCGGCATGGCAGAATGAGCGCTTGTGCCTCGCGCAGGCTCTGCCACAGGGGAGCCGCGACGACGTGGGCACGACCGACTTCCATCAACGAAACGGTGTTCGACCTGTGGCGGGCACGGAGAGCGATACAGCATGCACATCCTCGATTCCGTCGATGCGGCGTCCCTCCGCAGCGATGTCCCGGACTTCCGCGCCGGCGACACCGTCAAGGTCCACGTCAACATCGTCGAGGGCTCCCGCTCGCGCATCCAGGTCTTCCAGGGCGTCGTCATCGGCCGCTCCAACGAGGGCGTCCGCGAGACCTTCACCGTCCGCAAGGTGAGCTTCCAGGTCGGCGTCGAGCGCACGTTCCCCGTGCACTCGCCGGTCATCGACCACATCGAGGTCGTCACCCGCGGTGACGTCCGTCGCGCGAAGCTCTACTACCTGCGCAACCTGCGCGGCAAGAAGGCCAAGATCAAGGAGAAGCGCGACGCCTGAGCGGCATCCGCACGACTTCTCGGGAACCCCGGTCCACCTATGATGGACCGGGGTTCCTCCCTTTCTCGGGGGCGATCCGTCCGGGGAGTCCACCCGGTGATGCACAGTAGGGGCGACGGCGAGCGATGACAGACAGCACGGCCCCGGTCCGCCTCCCCGGAGGCGAGGACCACGCCCGCCACTCGGCGGATCCGTCCGAGAAGCGCCCGCGCAAGCGCCGGGGAGTCCTGCTCTTCCTCCGCGACGTGCTGATCATCTTCGTGGTCGCGGTGCTCGTCTCCTTCCTCGTGAAGACCTTCCTGATCCGCTCGTTCTACATCCCCTCCTCCTCCATGGAGCAGACGCTCGTCGAGAACGACCGGATCCTCGTGAACGAGCTCGTACCCGGAGTGGTGAAGATCTCGCGCGGCGACGTCGTCGTCTTCCGCGATCCCGGCGGATGGCTCTCGCCGAGCTCCGAGCCCAACGTGCCGCCGTTCCAGGCCGCGGTCGACTCCGCCCTCGCGCTCGTCGGCCTCACCGCTCCCGACAGCAACGACCACCTCATCAAGCGCGTCATCGGCCTGCCCGGCGATCACGTGACCTGCTGCACACCGCTCGGCCAGGTCGAGATCAACGGCAACCCGATCGACGAGCCTTACGTGAAGCTGCCCGACGGGGTGCAGGCCGTCTCGGCCACCCCCTTCGACGTCGTCGTGCCCGAGGGCTCGCTCTGGGTGATGGGCGACAACCGCTACAACTCCGCCGACTCCCGCTACAACACCGACAAGCCGGGCGGCGGCTTCGTGCCGATCGACAACGTCGTGGGCCGCGCGATCCTCGTGACCTGGCCCGTGCAGCAGTGGGCGTGGCTCGACGACTACCCGTCGGTGTTCCGCGGAGTCGACACCGAGGCCTCCGAGGAGGGCTCGGACGACGCGCAGAGCGGGCAGGGCTAGGTGGTCGTCGCCGAGCCGACGCTGACCCAGGAGCGGCGCCTCTTCCGGCAGGGCTACGAGACGGTCATCGGCTGCGACGAGGTCGGCCGCGGCGCGATCGCCGGTCCGGTCTCGGTCGGCGTCGTGTCGATCGGCAGCCGCTGCGGGCGCTTCCCCGAGGGGCTCCGCGACTCCAAGATGCTCGCTCCCGCCCGCCGCGAGGCGCTCCTGCCGGGGGTGGCGAAGTGGCTCTCGGCCTGGGCGATCGGCGAGTCCTCGGCGGACGAGATCGACGAGACCGGGATCATCGCCGGCCTCGGCCGCGCCGCGTCGAGGGGAATCGAGCGCCTCGCCGACCAGGGCGTCGACCTCGCCACCGCCGTCGTCCTCCTCGACGGCGCTCACGACTGGCTGACGCCCGCGCTGGGCGAGTGGGCGGCCGAGTTGACGATCGTCACCCGCGTGAAGGCCGACCGCGACTGCGCCGCCGTCTCCGCCGCCTCCGTGCTCGCGAAGGTGGGCCGGGACGGTCAGATGGTGCGCCACCACGACGACTTCGCCGACTACGCCTGGGACAGCAACAAGGGCTACGGCAGCGCCGCGCACTGGGCGGGGATCGAGCGGGTCGGCCCGTCCCCGCTGCACCGGGTGACCTGGCTGTCGAAGTCGCGGGAGAGCGTCGAGGAGCCGCTCCCGGCGTTCGTGCCCGTCGGCTCGGCGTAGGATTGTCCAACGATGGATGAGGACGAATTCGAGGACTACGACCGCGAGGTCGAGCTGGCACTGTACCGGGAGTACCGCGACGTCGTCTCGCAGTTCTCGTACGTCGTCGAGACCGAGCGCCGGTTCTACCTGGCGAACGAGGTCGACCTGGTCCGCCGCGACACCGAGCACGACTTCTACTTCGAGCTCACCATGCGCGACGTGTGGGTCTGGGACGTCTACCGCTCCGACCGCTTCGTGAAGTCGGTGCGCGTGCTGACCTTCAAGGACGTCAACGTCGAGGAGCTCTCCCGCAAGGAGTTCGAGCTCCCCAAGGAGCTCGCGCTCGACGAGTAGCCCTCTGTCGCGGCAGGCGCTGGACCCCTTGCTGGTCGCGTAGCCGCCTCCGACGGCGCATCGAGACCCGGTGCCAGGAGCCCCACCCCGCTCCGGAGCTCTCTCGGATCCTCGGCTCCGCGCGTCTCGTCGTCAGGCGGCGCGGATACATCAGCTGGTCGCGTAGCCGCACCCGGCGGCGTATCGAGACCCCGGTCCGACGTCCCTCCCCACCCGCCACCTCGGCCCTCTTCTCCCCGGATCCCCTCCCGGCCGTACAGCGCTTGTTCCTGCTCCGGCACGCTTCCGGCAGGAGGACGCATGGACAAGGACGAACTGGGGCGGCGCGGCGAGGAGATCGCGGCGGCGCACCTGAGAGACAACGGATTCGAGATCCTCGACCGCAACTGGCGGGTCCGCGAGGGCGAGCTCGACATCGTCGCCCGCGACGGGTCGGCACTGGTCGTGGTGGAGGTGAAGACGCGCTCGTCGACGCGCTTCGGGCTTCCGGTCGAGGCCATCACGCGGGCCAAGGCGCAGCGCCTGCGGCGACTCGCCTACGCCTGGGCCGACGAGCACCACGAGCGCTCCCGCCACCTGCGGATCGACGCGGTCGGCATCGTCGCGCCCGGGGGAGTCCCGTCGCAGATCCGGCACCTGCGGGCGGTGGCCTGATGGGCCTGGGAAGGACCTCGGCGGTCGGTCTCGTCGGCTTCGCGGGAGCCGTGGTCGGGGTGGAGGCGCACTCGGCCGACGGCACCCCTGGCATGGTGATCATCGGCCTGCCCGACGCCGCGCTCGCGCAGGCGAAGGAGCGGGTGCGCTCGGCGGCGATCAACTCCGGCAGCACCATCGCCGAGTACAAGATCACCGTGAACCTCTCGCCGGCCGCGATGCCCAAGCACGGCTCCGCCTTCGATCTCGCCATCGGGCTGGCCGCGCTCGCGTCGCTCCGCGAGGTCGATGCGGAGTCGGTCGCCGCGGTCGTCCACATCGGGGAGCTCGGCCTGGACGGCCGGCTGCGCTCCGTCCCGGGCGTGCTGCCCGCGGTGCTCGCGGCCGCCCGCGAGGGCAGGCGCCGCGTGATGGTCCCCGTCGAGGACCGGCTCGAGGCGGAGCTGGTCGACGGCGTCGAGGTGATCGCGGTCTCCTCGCTGGCGGCGGCCGCCGTCTGGCACGGAGCCGAGTGGGAAGTGCCGGTGCTCCCCGAGGCCGCGCCGCCGTCTGAGACGGTGTCCGAGCCGGAGGCCCGCCTCGACCTCTCCGACGTGGTGGGGAACGAGGAGGCGGCCGAGGCGATGGTCGTCGCGGCGGCGGGCGGGCACCACGTGTTCCTGCTCGGGCCTCCCGGCGCCGGGAAGACGATGCTCGCCTCGCGCCTGCCGGGCATCCTCCCCGACCTCGACGACGATGCAGCGCTCGAGGCCACCTGCATGCGCTCGCTGGTCGGAGCGCCGACCGGTGGCGCGCTGGTGCGCAGACCGCCGTTCGAGAGTCCGCACCACTCCGCCTCGTCCGCAGCGATCGTCGGCGGGGGCAGCGGCCGCATCCGGCCCGGCGCGGTCGCCCGCGCCACCCGGGGAGTGCTGTTCCTCGACGAGGCCCCCGAGTTCTCGTCCGTCGCCCTCGACGCGCTGCGCCAGCCGCTCGAATCCGGAGTGATCCGCATCCACCGCGCGAACGCCGTCGCCGAGTTCCCCGCGCGGGTGCAGCTCGTCCTCGCGGCGAACCCGTGCCCGTGCGGCCGCTTCGGCATCCCCGGAGAGACCTGCGCCTGTGCTCCCTCGGTCCGCCGCCGCTACCTCGCGCGGCTCAGCGGACCGCTGCTCGACCGCGTCGACATCCGCCTGACGGTCCGCCGCATCAGCGCGGCTCAGCTGGCCGCACGTCGAGACACGTCCGGCATGTCGACGGCGCAGGCCCGCGCCCGTGTCGTTGCGGCGCGGTCCCTGGCAGCGGCTCGCCTCGCCTCCACTCCGTGGACGCTCAACTCGGAGGTCTCCGGCGCCTGGTTGCGCTCGGACGCGGTGCGCCCGACCAGTGCCGAGTCCCGCACGCTCGACCGGGCTCTGGAGCGAGGTCTGGTGACCATGCGCGGCTACGACCGGGTCCTGCGCCTGGCCTGGACGCTCGCGGACCTCGACGCGGCCGACCGGCCGAGTGCCGCCCACCTCGCGCGCGCGCTCGTCCTCCGTGGAGGTGCCGCGTGATCCGGCCCGACGCGCTCTTCGACGGCGCGGAGCTCGACGCTGTTCGCCGACTGCTGCCGAGCGGTGCAGCCGAGCCGGACTCGGCTGCCGACGGCGAGCCTTCGGGTGAGTCCGGCTGCGCTCGGAGCGCACTCGTCGACGCTGCAGCGCGGTGCGGCTGGAACTCTCTGACCGAGCCCGGCGACTCCGTCGCAGCCCTCCTCATCGAGAGGGTCGGCGCGGCCGAGGCCTTCGCCCACGTCGTGTCCTCGTCGTCCGCGGAGGAGATCCTCGCGCCCCCGCATCGCGCTCCCTCCGACGAAGAAGGCCCGGCACCCGCGCCTCTCGACTCCGAGGTCGCCGCGCTCCAGTCGGGGCTGGCGCGCTGGCGACCGCGCCTGGACCGCAGGCTCCTGTTCCGACGTCTCGAGATCGCCGAGCGACTCGGCGCCCGGCTGCTCCTGCCCGGGGCTCCCGTGTGGCCCGAGTCGCTCGACGACCTCGGGCCGCACGCGCCACTCCTGCTCTGGCTGCGCGGTGATCCCGCCGCCTTCGATCCGCCGCACCGCCTCGCCCTCGTCGGCGCCCGCGCTGCGACCGGTTACGGCGAGCACGTCGCCGCCGAGCTCGCCGCGGGCGTCGCGGCGCGAGGCGTCGCCGTCGTCTCGGGCGGTGCCTTCGGGATCGACGCGGTCGCCCACCGTGCCGCCCTCGGCTCCGGAGGCCGGACGGTCGCCTTCCTCGCCGGGGGAGCGGACCGCCTCTATCCGACGGCTCACGCCGACCTCCTCCACCGCATCATCGCCACCCCCGGCTGCGCCGTCGCAACGGAGGTCCCGCCGGGCACCACGCCCACTCGCTGGCGATTCCTGCAGCGCAACCGCCTCATCGCCGCCTCCACCGCGGGCACCGTCGTCGTCGAGGCCGGCGCCCGCTCCGGATCCCTCAACACCGCCGGCCACGCGGCTGCCCTGGGCCGCCCCCTCGGTGCGGTCCCGGGCCCGGTCACCAGTGACTCCTCCGCCGGCTGCCACCGGCTCCTCCGCGAGTACGCGGCGACCTGCGTCACGTCGCCGGCGGATGTGCTCGAACTGCTCGCCGTCGGCGACACCGACGGATCGTGCCGAGCGCTGACCGCGGCTGAGGCGCGAGTCCTGGCCGTCGTCGAATCCGAAGGAGGCTGTGACGCCGCAACCGTCGCCCGGCTCTCCGGGGATTCGCTCGACTCGGCACTGTCGGCGCTGGGTGCGCTCCTCGCAGACGGACGCGTCCACCGTTCCGAGGACGGGGACTGGGAGCGGGCACCCGGGTGAGCGGCCCCGCCGCCGCGGCGCTGTCGGCGGTCCGCCCTACGCTGAAGGGGCATCGGCGAGGGGAGCGGCATGGACGCCACGGCAGCAGGACACGGCGGAGAGCGCCCGCAGCTCGGGCACTTCCGCGCCGCCGACAGGGTCATCGCGCATCTGAGCGACACGCACCTGCTGGCCGACGGCGCTCCGCTCTACGGGAAGGTCGACACGGTCGCCCGCCTCGCGCAGGCGGTCGGCCGGCTGGCCGAGCGCGGCGGACGCCTGGACGCGATCGTGGTGACCGGGGACGTCGCGGACCGCGGCGAGGAGGACGCCTACCGGCGTGTGCGCAAGCAGCTCGACCCCGTGGGCGAGCGGTTAGGCTGCCCGATCGTCTGGGTGATGGGCAACCACGACGAGCGCGGAGCGTTCCGGCGGGTGCTCCTCGAGCAGGACCCGGCGGGCGCGGGACCCGTGGACCAGGTCGTCGACCTCGGCGGGCTCCGGCTCATCGCGCTCGACAGCGCGGTGCCCGGCTTCCACCACGGCGACCTCACCGACGCCCAGCTGGCCTGGCTGAAGGACGAGCTCGCCGCACCGGCCCCGCTGGGGACGATCCTCGCCCTGCACCACCCTCCGCTGCCCACGCCGCTCGGCGCGATGACCGTGCTCGAGCTGCGGGGGATCGACCGCCTCGAGGAGGTGGTGCGCGGAACCGACGTCCGCGCGATCCTCGGCGGCCACCTGCACTACCCCACGGCTGCGACCTTCGCGGGCGTGCCCGTGCTCGTCGCCGGCGCCACCAGCTACACGATGGACCTCGGAGCGCCCGAGCGGGAGCTCGCCGGCGTCGACGGAGCGCAGAGCCTCTCGCTCGTCCACGTCCACCCGGAGACGGTGGCCGCCTCGTTCGTGCCGACGGCACCGGCCCCGATCGCGACGCGGTTCGGCACCGACCTGATCGAGCGGCTCGAGGGGCTCGACGAGCAGGGGCGCATCGACCTCTGGTCGCGGATGCCGGACGGATCATGACCGGCGAGACGCTCGCCGACTCGGTCGAGCACTTCCTCCGGTACGTCCTCGACGAGCGGTCCCTCTCGCCCGCCACCGCGAAGGGCTACCGCTCCGACCTGGTGCGCCTGATCGCCCACACGGAGGAGAAGGGGCGGCTCCTCACCGCCGAGCTCGACCTCGAGCTGCTGCGCGACTGGCTCTGGCGAGAGTCGGAGTCGGGGATCGCCCGCGCGACCCTCGCCCGGCGCACCGCGGCCGTCCGCTCCTTCTCCTCCTGGGCGCAGCGGACCGAGCGGCTCCCCGTCGACGTCGCCGCACGCCTCAAGACGCCCAAGTCGGGACGGACACTGCCGCGGGTCCTCACGCTCCCGCAGGCGGAACAGGTGCTCGACACGGTCGCGGCGCGAGGCGCGACCGAGGACCCGGTGGCGCTGCGGGACCTCGCGATCGTCGAGCTGCTCTACGCCTCCGGCATCCGCGTCTCCGAGCTGGTCGCCGTCGACCTGGGCGACGTCGATCTCGGCAGGCTCACCGTGCTCGTCACCGGCAAGGGCGCCAAGCAGCGGGTCGTCCCGTTCGGCGTCCCCGCGAAGGAGGCGCTCGTCGACTACCTGGAGCGCGCCCGACCCTCTCTCGCCACCGGCGACGGGAGCGGGGCCCTGCTGCTGGGACGGCGGGGCGCGCGCCTCACCCCGCGCACGGTCTACGGCGTGGTGGCGAGGCTCCTCGACGGCGGGCAGGGCTCCGGACCGTCAGGTCCGCACACCCTCCGCCACACCGCGGCGACCCATCTGCTCGACGGGGGAGCCGACCTCCGCGCCGTCCAGGAGCTGCTCGGCCACGCGAGCCTGGGCACCACGCAGATCTACACCCACGTCTCGACCGAGCGGATCCGCGACGCCTACCGCCTCGCCCACCCCCGCGCCTGACCGGACGCGCGAGTCGCTGGACGCACCCTTCCGCGCCACTCGCTGAACCCCCTGCGCCACGTCGTCCATCGGCAGAAGCACCGCCCGGGGGATCCCGCCGAAGAACCGCATCGGCGAGACGTAGTCGCCACCCTCGCGGACGCCGAGGTGCACGCACCTCCCGTCGCAGTGGCCGCCCGCACCCACTGCTCCGACGGGCTGGCCCGCGGTGAGGACCTGCCCCGCCGTCACCGATCCGTCGACCGGCTCGACCGTCGAGACCAGACCGTCCGCGTGCACGATGCTCACCACGGACCGGTCGACCACCCTGCCCGAGAACGACACGGTACCCGCAGCGACGGCGACCACGGGCTGCCCGGCCGCTGCGGCGAGGTCGATCCCGCGGTGCCCGGGGGCGTAGCGGTGCGCTGGCGCGCCCCACGGCTCCACGACGGAGAAGCCCGCGACGGGGGAGGTCCACCGCGGGTCGGACCGGCCGGGGGACGAGGTGCCGGAGGGCGAGGCGCCGAGAGGCGCCCCGACGAGCAGAGCGGCGAGGGCGAACACGCCCGGGCGCAGGAGTCGGGATCGGAGCATGCGGCCACCCTCCTGGAGCCGGTCCGGGACCGGTGGTCGGCCGAGCGGTTCAGGGGAGGAGAGCGCGACGGGCCCGGCTGTGGAGGGAGGACATCGGCCGGGGGAGAGCGCAACCCGTCCCGGCGGTGCCGCGGCGAGGAGTAACGTGCCGGTGATCCGGCTCGGGAGCGGCACCCCGCCCCCACCGGCGGCGAGAATCGGAGACGACCATGACCAGCGGACGATCTGACACGACCAGCGGGAGAGCGGACATCCCGAACCCCTCGGCGGCGAAGCTGAAGAGGAAGGTGATCGGCCTCGCGATCGCGGCGGCGGTCGGCGGCTTCCTCTTCGGCTTCGACTCGTCGGTGGTGAACGGTGCCGTGGAGGCGGTGCAGGGCGAGTTCCAGCTCTCGGCCGCGCTGATCGGCTTCGCCGTCGCCTCCGCCCTGCTCGGCTGCGCGCTCGGCGCGTACCTCGCGGGCCGCCTCGCCGACCGCTGGGGCCGCATCAAGGTCATGCTGCTCGGCGCCGGGCTCTTCTTCATCTCCTCCATCGGCGCCGGCGCGGCGTTCGCGGTCTGGGACCTCGTGCTCTGGCGCGTGGTCGGCGGCCTCGGCATCGGCATCGCCTCCGTGATCGCTCCGACCTACATCTCGGAGATCGCGCCCAAGGCCATCCGCGGAGCCCTCGCGTCGCTGCAGCAGCTGGCGATCACGCTCGGCATCTTCGCCGCCCTGCTCTCGGACACCCTCATCGCGAACGGCGCGGACGGCGCCTCCGAGCCCTTCTGGTTCGGCGTCGCCGCCTGGCGCTGGATGTTCATCGCCTGCGCCGTGCCCGCCGTCATCTACGGCCTCCTGGCCCTGACCCTGCCGGAATCGCCCCGCTACCTCGCGACCCGCGGCCGCTCCGAGGACGCCCGCGCGGTGCTCGCGACGGTCACGCCGCGCGACGAGGTCGACGAGGCGCTCGCGGACATCCAGAAGAAGATCGACGAGGACTCCGAGAACGCGAAGCGCTCCAGCCTCCGCGGCCCCGCCCTCGGCCTGCTCCCGGTGGTCTGGGTCGGCATCCTGCTGTCGGTGTTCCAGCAGTTCGTGGGCATCAACGTGATCTTCTACTACTCCACCTCTCTCTGGAGCGCGGTCGGATTCGACGAGTCCAACTCCTTCGCGATCTCGGTCTTCACCTCGGTCGTGAACGTCGTCGTCACCTTCGTGGCGATCTTCCTGGTCGACAAGGTCGGCCGGAAGCCGCTGCTGCTGGTCGGATCGGCCGGCATGGCCGTCTCGCTCGCACTGATGGCCATCGCCTTCAGCCAGTCGACGATCAGCGGAGAGGACGTCTCGCTGCCCGGCGCGTGGGGGCCGATCGCCCTCGTCTCGGCGAACGCGTTCGTCGTCTTCTTCGGTGCGACCTGGGGCCCGCTGGTGTGGGTCCTCCTCGGCGAGATCTTCCCGAACCGGATCCGAGCGGCCGCGCTCGGCCTGGCGGCCTCGGCCCAGTGGATCGCGAACTTCGCCATCACGGTGACGTTCCCGATCCTCTCGCAGGACGTGTCGCTCACCCTGGCCTACGGCCTCTACGCCGCCTTCGCGGCGATCTCGTTCGTGTTCGTCTTCATGTTCGTGCCCGAGACCAAGGGCCGCTCGCTGGAGGAGATGGACACCCTGCACATCCGCACCGTGATGAAGTCGGCGCGCAAGTAGCACCGGCCTCCCGCGCCCCGACGGCCGCCCTCCCGCAGCAGCGGGGGAGGCGGCCGTCCTGGTGCTAGACTCCACGGAGCACCTCGCTCGTCGGGGTGACTACGCGCGCCCATTCGGCCTCCGCTCCCCACGGTCCCTTTCCGCTCACGCGGCCGGGGCGGGAGTGCGCCGGGCGCCAGGGCGACGTGCCGACCGGCCGTCGCAGACAACCGAACGGGAGTTCGGCGCCGTCGTGCGCCCGGGCCCCGAGACAAGGAGAACGACTCATGGCAGTCGTCACCATGCGCCAGCTGCTCGACAGCGGCGTCCACTTCGGGCACCAGACCCGTCGCTGGAACCCGAAGATGAAGCGCTTCATCCTGACCGAGCGCTCGGGCAGCTACATCATCGACCTCCAGCAGTCGCTGGCCTACATCGACAAGACCTACGACTTCGTCAAGGAGACGGTCGCCCACGGCGGCACCATCCTCTTCGTCGGCACCAAGAAGCAGGCGCAGAACGCGATCTCGGAGCAGGCGACCCGCGTCGGCCAGCCCTACGTGAACCAGCGCTGGCTCGGCGGTCTCCTGACCAACTTCCAGACGGTCTCGAAGCGCCTCGCCCGCATGAAGGAGCTGGAGGAGCTCGACTTCGACGACACGTCGAAGAGCGGCTTCACCAAGAAGGAGCTCCTCATCAAGAAGCGCGAGCTCGACAAGCTGCACAAGTCGCTCGGCGGCATCCGCAACCTCTCGAAGACGCCGTCGGCCCTCTGGGTCGTCGACACCAAGAAGGAGCACCTCGCGATCGACGAGGCCAAGAAGCTGGGCATCCCGGTCATCGGCATCCTCGACACGAACTGCGACCCGGACGAGGTCCAGTACCCGATCCCGGGCAACGACGACGCGATCCGCTCGGTGAGCCTGCTCACCCGCATCGTCGCCGACGCCGCGGCCGAGGGCCTCATCCAGCGCCACCAGAAGCCCGAGGCCGAGGGCAACGTCTCCGCCGTCGAGCCGCTGGCCGAGTGGGAGCAGGAGCTGCTCTCCACCGGTGCGCCCGCCGCCGACGTGCAGGAGCCGAACGAGCAGGCCGGCGCGGAGACCGAGAAGGTCGCCGACGCCGAGGCCGAGACCGCCGACGAGGCCGTCGTCGAGGCCGAGACCCCCGCCGCGGAGGAGGCCCCCGAGGCCGACGCCGCTGCGACCTCGACCGACGAGACCGCCACCGCCTGACACCCCGTTCCGTGACGGGGGTCGGACGCCGCACCCGCGGTCGTCCGGCCCCCGCTCGGTCGGTGCACGTTCACCACGAGTAAGAACCGCCGTCACCTCGGCGTGCTGGGCTCCTCCCGTGAGCCCGCCGCGAGTGACGGCGCCACAGGGTTTCCGAACCAAGAGGAGTTCCGAGAACATGGCAAATTTCAGCCTCGCTGACGTCAAGACGCTGCGCGAGCAGCTCGGTACCGGCATGGTCGACACGAAGAACGCGCTCGTCGAGGCCGACGGCGACCTGGACAAGGCGGTCGAGATCCTCCGCCTCAAGGGCGCCAAGGGCAACGCGAAGCGCGCCGACCGCTCGACGAGCGAGGGCCTCGTCGCCGCCGCCGAGAAGGACGGCGTCGCCACGATGATCGAGCTCGCCTGCGAGACCGACTTCGTCGCCAAGGGCACGAAGTTCATCGCCCTCGCCGACGCCGTGCTCGCCGCGGTGGTCGCCGCCGGCTCCACCACGGTCGAGGAGGCCCTCGCGGCCCCCGCCGACGGCAAGACCGTCGCCGACCTCATCAACGACGAGGCCGCGATCCTCGGCGAGAAGGTGGAGCTGCGCCGCGTGGCCTCCGTCTCGGGCGAGCACTTCGCGATCTACCTCCACAAGACGAACAAGGACCTGCCCCCGCAGGTCGGCGTGGTCGTCGGCTACGCGGGTGAGGACGCCGAGACCGCGCGCTCCGTCGCCCAGCACATCTCGTTCGCGAACCCGTCCTACCTCTCGCGCGAGGACGTGCCGCAGTCCGAGGTCGACAACGAGCGCCGCATCGTCGAGGAGATCTCGCGCGGCGAGGGCAAGCCCGAGGCCGCCCTGCCGAAGATCATCGAGGGACGCGTGAACGCGTACTTCAAGCAGGTCGCGCTGCTCGACCAGGACTACGCGAAGGACAACAAGCTGTCCGTCAGCAAGGTCCTGAGCGACGCGGGCCTGACCGTGTCGGGCTTCGCCCGTTTCAAGGTCGGCGCCTAACAGCACTGCAGGAGGGAGTCCGGGTCGTTCAGTCGACCCGGGCTCCCTTCGCTCTGCCCGGGGCGGCCCCGGGCGTGGTCGCGGGGCCCGCTCCGCGCGGGATAGGTTTGTACGGGTCTACGGGAGGAAACGTCCATGACGGAGACGGATGCGATGACGACGGGCAAGCGCCGCAGGGTGCTTCTGAAGCTGTCGGGGGAGGCGTTCGGAGCCGGCACGCTCGGCGTGAACCCGGACGTGATCAGCGCCCTGGCGCGCGAGATCGCCGATGCCGCGACCGAGGTGGAGATCTCGGTGGTCGTCGGCGGCGGCAACTTCTTCCGCGGAGCCGAGCTCTCGCAGCGCGGCATGGACCGCGGCCGGGCCGACTACATGGGCATGCTGGGCACGGTGATGAACGCCCTCGCCCTCCAGGACTTCCTCGAGCAGGCGGGCGCCGAGACGCGCGTGCAGTCAGCGATCGCGATGACGCAGGTCGCGGAGCCCTACATCCCCCGCCGGGCGATCCGGCACATGGAGAAGGGCCGCGTCGTCATCTTCGGCGCCGGCGCCGGACTCCCGTACTTCTCGACCGACACGGTCGCCGCGCAGCGGGCGCTCGAGACGCACGCCGACGTGGTCCTCGTCGCCAAGAACGGCGTGGACGGCGTGTACGACGCCGACCCGCGGACGAACCCCGACGCGAAGAAGCTCGACGCGCTGACCTACCAGGAGGCGCTCCAGCGGGGCCTCAAGGTGGTCGACTCCACCGCGTTCAGCCTCTGCATGGACAACGGCATGCCGATGCAGGTCTTCGGCATGGAGCCCTCGGGCAACGTCGCGAAGGCCATCCGCGGCGCCGAGCTCGGCACGCTCGTCTCGAACTAGACTGACCACTTCCCTCTCTTAAGGAGCTCCCTGTGATCTCGGATGTACTGGCCGACGCGAAGACCAAGATGGGCAAGGCCGTCGAGGTCGCCAAGGAGGACTTCTCCACGGTCCGCACCGGACGCGCGAACCCCGGCATGTTCCAGAAGGTGCTGGTGAGCTACTACGGCACCCCGACGCCGCTGTCGCAGCTCGCCTCGATGCAGAACCAGGA
The DNA here is from genome assembly GCF_002931415.1 of Rathayibacter sp. AY1E8. Lineage (NCBI taxonomy): Bacteria > Bacillati > Actinomycetota > Actinomycetes > Micrococcales > Microbacteriaceae > Rathayibacter > Rathayibacter sp. AY1E8. The sequence continues at coordinate 33,831 of NZ_PSVI01000017.1, read as the reverse complement.
GGCCCGCACGCTCGTCCTGACGCCCTACGACAAGGGCTCGCTCCGCGACATCGAGCAGGCCATCCGGGACATGCCGAACCTCGGCGCGAACCCGACCAACGACGGCACGATCATCCGGGTGACCCTGCCGGAGCTCACCGCCGAGCGCCGCAAGGAGTTCGTCAAGATCGTCCGCACCAAGGCCGAGGACGCCAAGATCGCGGTGCGTAACATCCGCCGCAAGGGCAAGGACGACCTCGACGCGCTGAAGGGCGACATCGGCGACGACGAGCTCTCCCGCGGCGAGAAGGAGCTCGAGGCGCTCACGAAGCAGCACGTCGACGCGATCGACGAGGCGCTCAAGCGCAAGGAATCCGAACTGCTCGAGGTGTAGCGGTGCCCGAGATCCCCGAAGGACCCGGGGGCGGCGAGAAGAGACCGTCTCCGCACGTCCCGGGTGCCCGGGGATCCCGGATGGTCACCCGCGACGCGCTACGTGCGCGCGCCCAGCAGGGCCGGGCCGACGTCGAGCGCCAGCTCGAGGCGACCCGCGCCCAGCTCGAGGCGACGAACGACCGCCTGACCGCGCGCTCCGGCCGAAACCTCGTGTCGGCGACCGCGATCGGACTCCTCGGCGGCGGCGCGATGGTCGTCAGCCTCCTCCTGGTCAAGGAGCTCTTCATGGTGCTCGCGGGGGTGGTGGTGCTGCTCGCGGCGCTGGAGCTCTCGAACGCTCTGCGCCACGCCGGTCGGGACATCCCGCGCATCCCGACCGGGATCGTGGCGGTCGTCGCCGTGCCGGCCGCCTACTACGGCGGCCTCGGCGCCGCGTGGGCCACGGTCCTCGGCGGATCCGTCCTCGTCGGCCTCTGGCGGCTGGGGGAGCAGCTCTTCCGGCGCACCGCCTCCAGCCGGAGGGACCTCGCCCTCGACATCGGCCTCGGCGCGTTCGTCCAGGGCTACACGACCTTCCTCGGCGCCTTCGCGATCCGTCTCGTCGCCGAGCCCGGCGGCCAGCTCTGGGCGTTCGCGTTCCTGGTGCTCGTGATCGTCGTCGACACCGGCGCCTACGTGAGCGGACTCACCTGGGGCAAGCACCCGATGGCACCGCGGATCAGCCCGAAGAAGACCTGGGAGGGGTTCGCCGGTGCGGCCGTCGCGGGGATCGGCGTCGGCGTCCTGCTCGCCCTGCTGATGCTCGGCCAGCCCTGGTGGGTCGGCGCGGTGTTCGGGGCGGTGGTGCTGCTCACCGCGACGCTCGGCGACCTCGCCGAGTCGCTGATCAAGCGCGACATCGGCATCAAGGACATGAGCTCCTGGCTGCCCGGCCACGGAGGAGTCCTCGACCGGCTGGACTCGATCCTGCCGTCGGCCGCCGCGGCCTACGTGCTGTACTTCGTCTTCGCCCACTGAGCGGGCGCCTCACCGGGGCGTGCCGATTCCGCTCCCGGCGCGCGGCTTGGCATGATGTCGGGATGACCGCTCCCTTCCCCCGAGCCCGCGAGTCCCGTCCCGGCTACGACACGGCCGAGGTCGACTCCTTCCTCGCGTCGGCGCGCGAGGCCTACTCGCAGCTCTCCGGGGGACCGGCGGACCTCCGCGCCGCTGACCTGCGCCACACCGCGTTCACCCTGCGCAAGGGCGGCTACTCCGCGCCCCACGTCGATGCGGCGCTCGAGCGCCTCGAGGACGCCTTCGCCCTGCGGGAGCGCCAGTACGCGATCGCGGCCCGGGGCGAGGAGGCGTGGCTCGCGGACGCGCGGTCGACCGCCCAGGAGATCGTGAACCGGCTGGCCCGCGCTCCCCGCGAGCGGTTCACCCGGGCCGGCGCTCTCACGACGGGCTACAACATCCGCCAGGTCGACGCCTTCGCCGACCGGATCTCCGGGTACTTCCGCGACGGATCGGTGCTGACCGTGGACGACGTGCGGACCGTCTCCTTCGCCCCGCAGCGCGGCGGGTACGCCGAGGCGCAGGTCGACCTGCTGCTCGACACGGTCGTCGATGTGATGCTGGCGGTCCGCTGACCGGAGCCGGATCTGCTGGCCGATCAGGTCATCGTCCGTTATGCTTTCGTAATCGTGGCTCAGCATCCTCAGACCTCCGTCGCCCACACGCCCGCGAACCGCACCAGCGGTCGCCCGGCGGTCCCGCACCAGACCCCGGTGCGGCGCTCCTGGGCTCGGATCCCGGTGACGGTGCTGGCCTTCACGGCGTCGATCGCGTTCGCCATGGTGAACGTCGTCGATCCGTCCAGCGGCGCGGTCGCCTCCCCCTATTACCAGGCCCCGGCGCGCTTCAACGGCGACTCCGCGCAGCGGCTCGTCGTCGCGGACGCCGTCGAGCGGACCGTCCAGCGCGACTCGTTCGGCGCCGAGGCGAAGCCGACGCCCACTCCGACCCCGACGCCCACTCCGACCGAGACTCAGACCGCTTCCGCGACCGTCGACGAGGAGGAGTCGGGCTCCGCCGAGGCCGAGACCGCCGCTCCCGTCCAGCGCGCCGCCGCTCCGGATCCCGGATCCGCGAGGGCGATCGCGTACGACATGATCGTGCAGCGCGGCTGGGCCGACAGCGAGTACGACTGCCTCGTCCTCCTCTGGAACCGCGAGTCCGGCTGGAACGTCTACGCCGAGAACAAGTCCAGCGGTGCCTACGGCATCCCGCAGGCACTCCCCGGCAGCAAGATGGCGTCGGCCGGCTCCGACTGGGCGACCAACGCGAGCACCCAGATCACCTGGGGCCTCGGCTACATCTCCGGCCGCTACGGCTCGCCCTGCGGTGCCTGGGCCCACTCCGAATCGGTCGGCTGGTACTGATCGTTCCCCTCCGCTCGGCACCGCGTCCGGCGGGCTGAGGCTCTCGCTACCCTGGTGCCGTGGATTACGCGCTGCTCGGGGTCGTCGGGATCATCACGGTCGTCACCGTCGCGCGGTTCTCGAGCCGCCTCGGGATCGCCGCACCGCTGCTCCTGGTCGTCATCGGTATCGGCGCGTCCTACCTCCCCGGGGTCCCGGACATCGAGGTCGAGCCCGAGCTGATCCTCGCGGGCGTGCTGCCGCCGCTGCTGTACTCGGCCGCGATCCAGGTGCCCCTCACCGACTTCCGGCGGAACCTGCGCTCGATCTTCGGGCTCTCGGTGCTGCTGGTCGTCGTGACCGCCCTCGTGGTGGGCGGCTTCCTCTACCTCGTGTTCCCCGATCTGAGCCTGCCCGCAGCGATCGCTCTGGGCGCCGTCGTGAGCCCGACCGACGCGGTGGCCGCGACCTCGATCGGCAAGAAGCTCGGACTCCCGCCCCGCCTGGTGACGGTGCTCGAGGGCGAGAGCCTCGTGAACGACGCGTCGGCGCTGGTGCTGCTGCGCGCCGCGACGGCTGCGGCGGCCGTGGTCGGCGCCTCCGTCACGACCGACGCGATCGACGTGGGCGAGGTGGGGGTCCTCTTCGTCTACTCCGTCCTGATGGCGATCGTCCTCGGACTGGTGATGGGCGTGCTCACCGTCTTCGTGCGCTCGAAGCTGCGGGACCCGGTGCTCGACACCGCCGTGTCCTTCGCCGTGCCGTTCCTGGCCTACATCCCGGCCGAGGAGCTGGGCGCGTCCGGGGTGCTCGCCGTCGTGGTCACCGGGATCTACACGGGGCACAACAGCGCGCGCTTCCTCTCGCCGCAGTCGCGGATCAGCGAGCGGGTGAACTGGCGGACGGCGCAGTTCCTGCTCGAGAACGGCGTCTTCCTGCTCATGGGCGCCGAGATCAAGGCGATCGTCTCCGGGGTCGTGGACCCGGGCGAGTTCGGAGTGGGCACCGCGGTGCTGCTGGGTCTGGCCACCGTGGTCATCCTGATCGTGCTGCGGGCCCTCTTCGTGTGGCCGCTGCTCCTGTGGCTGCGCAGCTCCGGTCGGCGGGCGGAGCGGATCAACCGGCGGCTGGCGGTGGGCCTCATGCGACTGCGCAACAGCGCCACCAGCGATGAGCGCTTCCGGCGGCGGCAGGTGAGAGCGGAGCGGCTCTACCTCCGGCGCGAGACCGACCTGGCCGCGACCGCGAGCGAGGCGTTCGGCTGGCGCGGCGGAGTCGTCCTGTCCTGGTCCGGGATGCGCGGCGTGGTCACGCTCGCCGCGGCCCAGTCGCTGCCGGACGAGACTCCCTACCGCTCCCAGCTGATCCTGATCGCCTTCACCGTCGCCGTCGTGACGCTGCTCCTGCAGGGTGCGACGCTCCCCGCGCTGATCCGGCTCACCGGCATCCAGGGCACCGACGGAGAGGCCGACCGCCGCGAGCTCGCGACGCTGCTCGACGAGGTCGCGGCCACGGGCATCCAGGCCCTCCCCGAGGCGGTGGCGGAGCTGCCCGACGGCGAGGCGGGCGAGCGCGTCCTCGAGCGCGTGCGCCGCGACACTCTGACCCGCTCGCAGGTGGCGTGGGAACAGGTCGGCCGCGCGGAGGATGCGCCCCTCGGCCCGCACGCGCAGTACCTGCGGCTGCGCCGAGCGGTCCTGCTCGCCGAGCGGGAGGCACTGCTGGACGCCCGGGGGCGCGGGGTCTACTCCTCGCGGACGCTGCGGCGGGCGCAGCTGATGCTCGACGCCGAGGAGACCCGGCTCGAGATGGACGACAGCTCCCACTGACGGGAGGGGCCCGGCGGCGGCCTCCTAGACTGGGGAGATGCCGCGCAGCAACAGACCCCGGGGCGGCCGCCGTGACGACGACGACGAGCAGCGCGACCTCTCGCAGATGCTCGCCGGCTTCCGGCGCACCGAGTCGCACGCCGGCCGGGAGTGGAACGTCCAGCCCGTCTCCGCAGCGCGGGCCGTGAAGAACTACCTCTGCCCGGGCTGCGGGCTCACCATCGACATCGGCCAGCCGCACCTGGTCACCTGGCGGGCCGACGGCGCGCTCGGCGACGCGGCCGACCTGGCCGGCCGCCGCCACTGGCACACGCACTGCTGGAGAATCCGAGGAGCACGATGACCCACGAGATCCGCGGAGGCGTCGTCCTCCCCGCCCGCCGCGAGGACGTCGAGCTGCACACCTCCGACGGCCTGACCCTGGTGGGGGAGCTCGCGCTGCCCCTGGAGCACGAGCCGGTCGCGACCCTGGTCACCCTGCATCCGCTGCCCACCCACGGCGGCTTCATGGACTCGCACATCCTGCGGAAGGCCGCCGCCCGGCTGCCCGCGCTCGCCGACCTGGCGGTCCTCCGCTTCAACACCCGCGGCACCGCGTCGCCGCGCGGCACGAGCGAGGGCGCGTTCGGACACGGCATCGAGGAGCGCGCCGACGTCGCCGCAGCCCTGGCCCTCGTCGCGGACCGCGGACTGCCGCACCCCTGGCTGGTCGGCTGGTCCTTCGGCACCGAGCTCGCGCTGAAGTGGGGGAGGGAGCACCCCGTCGAGGGAGCGATCCTGCTCTCGCCGCCGCTGCACCGCACGAGCGCGGAGGAGGTCGCCGCCTGGGGCGAGGACGGCCGCCCGCTCGTGGCGCTCGTCCCGGAGTTCGACGACTACCTGCGGCCGGAGGCGGCCGCCGAGCGCTTCGCGAGCGTGCCGCAGCTGGACCTCGTCGCTGTGGAGGGCGGGAAGCACCTCTGGGTCGGCGAGGCGCAGACCCGGCGCGTCCTCGACGAGATCGTGCGCGTGGTCGCGCCCGCCTCGTCCCCGCTGCCGACGGAGTGGGCGGGCGAGCTCGGCTGAGCCCGCCCGCCCAGCGACCGCCTAGCGGCCGGACGAGCCGCCGTCGGAGCCGCTGCCGTCAGGGCCGCTGCCGTCGGAGCCGTCGCCGTCGCTGTCGTCCGCGAGTCCGTCGATGTGGCCGATGAGCCCGCGCAGTCCCGACACGTAGCCGGCGATCGCGTCGCGCTCGGTGCGGATCTCGTCGAGGCGCCGCTCGGCGGTGTCCATCAGCTCGCGGCTGCGGCGCTCCGCGTCCGCGACGAGCTTCTGCGCCTGGTCGCGCGCGTCGTCGAGGAGGGCGTCGGAGTCGTCCTGGGCCTTCCGGCGCAGTCGCGTCGTGTCGTCGAGGGCGTCGCTGCGGAGGGCGTCCGCCTCGAGGCGCTTGTCGTTCGCGCGTCGGATGGCGTCGGCGAGCTGCAGGTTCGACTCGTCGAGGTAGCGCTGGGTCTGCGCGACGGCCTCCTGGTGGCGGAGCAGGTCGTCGCGGTCCGCCTCCTCGCGGCGCGCGGCGAGCTCGACCACCAGGTCGATCCGGGCCTGCTCGACCTCGCGCGAGAGCGCAGCGGCCTCGTCGGCGGACGCGGCGCGCAGGCCCGCCAGCTCGGCGTCGAGCACGGCGACGGCCTCGGCGCGCTCCTGGGTGAGCCGGGTGCGCTGGTCGGCGATCTCGCGCGCGCCCTCGGCGCGGACTGCGGCGACCTCGGCGTCGAGCGCGGCGCGGGTCGAGAGCACCTCGGCCTCGACCGCCGCGCGCGCCTGGGCGACCTCGGCCTCGACGGCCGCCCGGAGCCGGTCCACCTCGGAGGCGACCTCGGCCCGCAGGAGCTCGTTGGCCTGGGCGAGGCGGGCGGCCTCGGCGCGGGCGACCTCGATCTCGCGGGCGGCGACGGCGCGCATCTCCGCGGCCTCGCGCTCGGCCTCGGAGCGGATCGCGGCGGCCTCGCGCTTCGCGGTGGCGCGGGTCTCGGCGGCCTCGGTCGCCACGGTGCCGCGGATCGCGGCGGCCTCGCGGACGGCGTCCTGGGTCATCACGTCGCGGTCGTCGGCGGCCTTGCCGAGCGTCGCCGCGGCCTGCGCCTCGGACTCGTCGCGGGTCCGGTCCGCACGGCGGCGCGCCTCGGTCACCAGGCGCTCGGCCTCGTCGCGCGCCTCCTGGAGGATGCGGTCGCCGTCGTCGCGGGTGGAGCGGCGGAGGGCGGAGGCGTCGTTCTCGGCCTGGGCGATGATCCGCTCGGACTGCTCCTCGGCCACGCGCAGGGTGTGCTCGAGCTTGGCGCCCAGGCCGGCGTAGGTGGGAGTGCCGACCTGCTGCAGCTCCTTCTCGAGGCCCTCGATCCGGGAGGACAGGCGCTTCACCTCGCGGCCGCTCTCGGCCGCCTGGGTGTTCGAGTGGATGAGCTCGCGGCGCAGGCCCTGGACGGCCTTGTCGACCTCGTCCCGGTCGTAGCCACGGAACACCTGGGTGAATTCGGCCTCGTCGTTCGCCACGTCGTCTCCTTCAGAGCAGGACCGCGGTGGGGCTCGCGGCACTGGGAAAGTGTATTCAGCAGGGAGGCCGCGGCCGGGGCGACACCCGCACCGCGCGCCGCTCCGGCCGCACTCTCGGCTTCTCCCGGGCATCGGAGCGAGGGCATCGGCTATCGTGGACTGTCTTTGTCTGTTGCCGTCGCGCCCCGGTCCGGCTGCGTACCCCGAGCCGGCCCCGGCCGTCACCCCGATCCGGCAACGCAGGAGGAGTTCTTTCGTGCGGTTCGTCTTCGCCATCATCGCCACCGTCATCGCTGCCGCGATGATCGTGCTCGGCATCGGTCAGCGGACGGTCTGGGCTCCTCCGGAGTCCCTCACCGCCGAGACCGCGCTCGACTCCTCCGCTCCCTACGCGGTGATCGACGGCAGCACCCTGGGCGCCAACCCGGGACGCCAGACGATCACGGTCGAGGGCAGCGGCGACCTCGTCGTCGCCTACGCCCGGACCTCCGACGTGCTGGGCTGGGTGGGCGGCTCGAGCTACGACGCCATCGGCTACGAGCGCGCCGACGACACCCTCACCTCCGCGGAGGAGACGGGGGAGCGCGTCCAGCTCTCCTCCGACGTCGAGACCGCCGACGCGGCGGTCGTCGATCCGCGCGGCTCCGACCTCTGGCTCGAGGAGTTCGAGGGGAGCGGGAGCGTGACCCTGGCGCTCGACGTGCCGGAGGACGTCTCCATCCTCATCGCGAGCGACGGCACCGCGCCGGCAGCCGACTCCGTGCGCGTCAGCTGGCCCGTGGACACCGCGACGCCCCTCGCCGGCCCGCTGCTGCTCGGAGGAGCCGTGTTCCTCCTCCTCGGCCTCGTCCTCTACATCTGGGCCTTCGTCCACCTGCGCCGTCAGCACGGCCCGCGCCGGAAGGGACCGCAGGGTCGGATCCCCCGCGGTGCCCGCCGCCCCCGGCCGCGTGCCGGGATCCAGGCCTCCACGGCGTCGCCGGCGCCCTCGCGCCGCCGGGCCGCCCTGGTGCTGCCCGTCGTCCTCGGGACGACGGTCCTCCTCTCCGGCTGCAGCTCCGACTACTGGCCTGATCTCGCCGCGGGCGCGAGCGAGGCGCCGACCGCGTCCGCCACGGCGACCGCGGGGGCAGAGCCGGTCTCGGCCGAGCCGACCCCCGTGGTCACCACGCAGCAGGCGGAGGCCGTCGTCGCCCAGGTCGCCGATGTCGCGTCGCGCGCCGACGCCGCCCGGGACGCCGGGATCCTGGCCGAGCGCTTCCAGGGCGAGGCGCTCACCGAGCGCACCACGAACTACGACGTCGTCGCCAAGGGCGGGACGATCGACCCGCCGCAGACGATCCCGGCCTCCCCGGTGAGCCTGGTGCTCCCGCAGGACACGGAGTCGTGGCCGCGCCTGGTCACCGCCGTCGTGCAGAACTCGACGGACACCACCCAGGCCCCGATCGCGCTGATGATGAGCCAGGCGAGCCCGCGCGTCGACTACAAGGTCGACTACGCCATCTCGCTCGAGGCCAACGCGCGCATCCCCGACGTCGCGCCCGTCACCGTCGGTACGTCGATCGTGGCGCCCGACTCGCGCCTGATGAAGCTCGCCCCGCAGACCGTCGGCTCCGCGTATGCCGACGTGCTCGCCAACGGCGACTCGAGCCAGTACGCCGAGCTCTTCGCGGCCGACGGCGACACCCTCCGGGGCCAGGTCGGCGTCGACAAGAAGAACGCCGACCGCGAGGCGCTGCCGGACACCGCCTCGATCGAGTTCTCGAACGCCGCCGGCACGTCGCCGACGATCGCGCTCGCGACGAACGACTCGGGGGCCCTCGTCGCGGCGAGCATCACCGAGACGTCGACCGTCCGCCCCACTGCCGAGGGCTCGACCGTCTCGACCTCCGGCGCCTCGCAGACCCTGCTGGGCACGGACAAGTCGACGACCGGCATCGAGACCACCTACGGATACCAACTGCTGTTCTACGTACCGCCCGTCGGATCGGAGGAGAAGATCGTGATGCTCGGATGGAGCCAGGGACTCGTCTCGGTGGTGCAGCTGCCGTGAGCACCGTCCCGCCCCTGCCCGGAAACCTCCGCGGCGCCGTCGACCTCTCGTCGCTGGTGAACCGCCGCACCCCGCCCGCCGCCTCCGCCGGCGCCCCGGCCGCGCCCGCCGCTCCCGGAGGCGCGCCCGGCGCGAATCCGCTGCTGCTGACCGCCGGCGACGCCGAGTTCGACCAGGTGGTCCAGCTCTCGTCGCGCGTGCCGGTGATCGTCGACCTGCGCGGCTCCTGGTCGGACCAGAGCCAGAGCATGACCGCGCTGCTCGAGAAGGTCGTCGTCTCGTACGCCGGCGCGTTCGTGCTCGTCGGGGTCGATGTGGAGTCGAGCCCGCAGCTGGCGCAGGCGTTCCAGGTGCAGTCCGTGCCGACGGTCGCCGCGATCATCGGCGGCCGCCCGGTGCCCCTGTTCAGCGGCCTCGTCGCCGAGGAGCAGCTGCGCGACCTGCTCGAGCAGGTCCTCCAGCTCGCCGCTCAGAACGGTGTGACGAGCACGGTGCCGGTGGAGGGAGCCGCTCCCGCCGAGGGCGCGGAGCCCGAGACGGAGCCGCTGCCGCCGCACCACCAGGAGGCCTACGACGCGATCGACCGGGGCGACTACGCCGCGGCGATCACCGAGTACGAGACCGCCATCGCGCAGAACCCGCGCGACGACCTCGCGGTAGCCGGTCTCGCTCAGGTGCGGCTGCTGGCCCGCCTCCAGGGCCGCACGCTCGACGACATCCGCTCGACCGCCGCGGCGGAGCCGTCGAACCTCGACGCGCAGCTCGCCGTCGCCGACCTCGACGTCTCGGGTGGCCACGTCGAGGACGCCTTCGACCGGCTGCTCTCGATGTTCCCGCGCCTCGACGCCGACGGGAAGGCCGCCGTCCGCGCGCGCCTCCTGGAGCTTTTCGAGATCGTCGGTCAGACCGACCCGCGCGTCAACAAGGCTCGGGCCCGGCTCACCGGCCTGCTCTACTGACGCCGGCCGGAACGCCGAGAGGCCGCCCGCTCGCGACGATCGTCGCGAGCGGGCGGCCTCTTCCGTGCGGGGACCGATCAGTCGGCGGGTCGCAGGTAGAGCACGGCCAGCGGGGGCAGAACCAGCTCGGCGGAAGCCGGGCGGCCGGCCCACGGCTCCTCGCGAGCCTCGACCGCTCCGAAGTTCCCGACTCCGCTGCCGCCGTAGATCTCGGCGTCCGTGTTGACGAGCTCCTCCCAGCGGCCGGCCGTGGGCAGGCTCACGCGGTAGCCGTGCACGGGCGAGCCCGAGAAGTTGGCGATGACGGCGATCGGGCGACCCTCGCTGTCCTTGCGCAGGAACGAGACGACGTTGGCCGCCGCCGCGCCGCCGTCGATCCACTCGAAGCCCGACTGCTCGTGGTCGAGCTCCCAGAGCGACGGCGAGTCGCGGTACACGCGGTTCAGCTGACCGACGAGGCTCCAGAGACCGCGGTGGCTCGGCTGATCGAGGATCCACCAGTCCAGGCCCCGCTCCTCGCTCCACTCGGAGTACTGGCCGAACTCCTGGCCCATGAAGAGCAGCTGCTTACCGGGGTGGGCCCACATGAAGGCGAGGTAGGCGCGCACGTTCGCGAGCTGCTGCCAGTGGTCGCCCGGCATCTTCTGGATCAGCGAGCCCTTGCCGTGCACGACCTCGTCGTGGCTGATCGGCAGGACGAACTTCTCGCTGAAGGCGTAGACGAACGAGAAGGTGATCTCGCCCAGGTGGTACTGGCGCCAGAGCGGGTCGTTCGCCATGTAGTCGAGCGAGTCGTGCATCCAGCCCATGTTCCACTTGAGCCCGAAGCCGAGGCCGCCGGAGCTGGTGGGCTGGGTGACGCCGGGCCAGCTCGTCGACTCCTCGGCGATCATCATGATGCCGGGGTGCAGCTTGTAGGCCGTGGCGTTGACCTCCTGGAGGAAGCTGATCGCCTCGAGGTGCTCGCGTCCGCCGTACTGGTTCGGCAGCCACTCGCCCTCCTTGCGGGAGTAGTCGAGGTAGAGCATCGAGGCGACGGCGTCCACTCGCAGGGCGTCGACGTGGAACTCCTCGAGCCAGAACAGGGCGTTCGCGACGAGGAAGTTGCGCACCTGGGTGTGCCCGAAGTCGAAGACGTAGGTGCCCCAGTCCATCTGCTCACCGCGGCGCCAGTCCGGGTGCTCGTAGAGCGGCTCGCCGTCGAAGCGGGCGAGGGCGAAGTCGTCCTTGGGGAAGTGCCCGGGCACCCAGTCGACGATGACGCCGATGCCGGCCTGGTGCAGACGGTCGATCAGGTACTTGAGGTCGTCGGCCGTGCCGAAGCGGCTCGAGGCGGCGTAGTAGCCGGTGACCTGGTAGCCCCAGGAGCCGCCGAACGGGTGCTCGGCGAGCGGCATGAACTCCACGTGCGTGAAGCCGAGCTCGGTGACGTACTCGATCAGCGGGTCCGCGAGGTCGCGGTAGCCCAGTCCCGGACGCCAGGAGCCGAGGTGCATCTCGTAGACGCTGAGCGGCTGCGTGTGCGGATCGACCGAGGCTCGCTTCTCCATCCAGCCGGAGTCGCCCCACTGGTGGTGCGAGACGGGGACCTTCGAGGCGGTCGCAGGCGGCACCTCCGTGGCGCGGGCCATCGGGTCGGCCTTGCGGACCCAGTGGCCGTCGCGCGAGAGCAGGTCGAACTTGTAGGAGGCTCCGGGCTCGACGCCCGGGACGAAGATCTCCCAGACCCCGGTCGTCCCGAGGTTGCGGAGGGAGTGGCCCTCGCCGTTCCAGTCGTTGAAGTCGCCGACGACCCGAGCGGCCTGGGCGTGCGGGGCCCAGACGGCGAAGCTCGTGCCCCAGACCCCCTCGTGCTCGCGGTGGCGGGCACCGAGCGCCTCCCAGAGACGCTCGTGGCGGCCCTCGCCGATGAGGTAGAGGTCGAAGTCGCCGACCGTCTTCGAGAACCGGTAGGGGTCCTCCGCGGTCCACTCGCCGCCGCCGCCGTAGCGGGCCTCGACCGTGTACGCCTGCGGACCGAGGACGTGGAAGCCCTGCCAGATCCCGTCGCTGAGGTGGCTCAGCTCGACGCGGGCGCCGGTGGCGAGCACCACGGCGACCTTCTCGGCGAGCGGGCGGCGCACGCGGACGACCGTCACCGGGTCGGAGACGCCGGGGGCCGCGACGAGGTGCTGGCCCAGGACGTCGTGGGGGAGCGCGTTGCTGCCGGTGGCGAGCTGCTGCAGCACCCACTCCGGGATGTCGGGCAGCGCGATCGCCGCGGTGCCGTCGACGGGGCCCGAAGCGGTCGCGGGGTCCGCGGTCGTCTCGGCGGGGCCGGCGGTCGTCTCGACGGGAGCGGCGCTGTCGGCTGCGACGGAATCGGCGGCGTCCGTGTCGTCGGGCAGGTCGCCCTCGGCCCCGCTGCCGACCGGAGCGGACTCGGCGTCGTCGGCGTCGCGCTCGACGGTCACGGCGTCGTCGCCCGCGACCGGCTGAGGCGCCTCCGGGACCGTCTCGACCGCGTAGCTGCGCGCGTTCTCGCCGTCCGCTCCGGGGTGCTGTCGTGCGTCGGACGCCGCGTCGGCGACGTGCGCGCCGTGGCCGGAGGTGGTCGCCGAGCTGGTGCCCGTCGTGGGGACCGTCTCGGCGTGCGCGCCGAGGCCCGCCTCCTCGGCCGGGCTCGTGCCCTCGGGGGTGGTTCCGCTCATCGCTCGTCCGCCTTCACGCTCAGGATGTGCACGGGCTCGACGAACGAGTCGAGCCGCACGTAGTCGTCGCTGCCCCAGGTCCAGACGGCACCGGTGATCAGGTCCTCGACCTCGAAGGTCGCGCTCCAGTCGAGCCCGATCGCGGGCAGGTCGAGGTGAACCGTGGTCTCGCGGGCCGAGTGCGGGTCGGTGTTGACGACGACGATGATCGTGTCGTCGGTCCCGGTGCCCGTGAACGCGGCCTGCAGGTGCTTGGAGTAGACGAGGATCGCGTCGTCGTCGCTGCCGTGCACGTGCAGGTTCCGCAGCTGCCCGAGCGCGGGGTGCGAGCGCCGGATCTCGTTGAGGCGCGTGATGTACGGCGCCAGCGAGCGGCCCGACTCCTCGGCGCCGGCCCAGTCGCGCGTCTTGTACTCGTACTTCTCGTTGTCGATGTTCTCCTCGGCGCCGGGGCGAGCGACGTTCTCGACCAGCTCGTAGCCGGCGTAGACCCCCCACAGCGGCGACGCGGTCGCGGCCAGGGCCGCCCGCACCTTGTACGCCGAGCGGCCGCCGTACTGGAGGTACTCGGTGAGGATGTCCGGAGTGTTCACGAAGAGGTTCGGCCGCATGTAGTCGGCCGTCTCGTGGGAGATGCTCGTGAAGAACTCGCCGAGCTCCTCCTTGGTGTTGCGCCAGGTGAAGTACGAGTACGACTGCTGGAAGCCGACCTTGCCGAGCGCGCGCATGATCGCGGGGCGGGTGAACGCCTCCGCGAGGAAGACGACCTCGGGGTGCTCGGCGTTGACCTCGTGGATGATCCACTCCCAGAAGTCGAGCGGCTTCGTGTGGGGGTTGTCGACGCGGAAGATCCGCACGCCCAGGTCGATCCAGTGCCGCAGGACCCGCAGCGACTCCTGACGGATGCCCTCGGGGTCGTTGTCGAAGTTGATCGGGTAGATGTCCTGGTACTTCTTCGGCGGGTTCTCGGCGTAGGCGATCGAGCCGTCGGGGAGCGTCGTGAACCACTCGGGGTGGCTGGTGACCCAGGGATGGTCGGGCGAGGCCTGCAGGGCGAAGTCGAGGGCGAGCTCGAGGCCCGCGGCCTCGACCGCGGCGTGGAAGGCGCGGAAGTCGTCCTCGGTGCCGAGGTCCGGGTGGATCGCGTCGTGGCCGCCCTCGGCCGAGCCGATCGCCCACGGCGAGCCGGGGTCGTTCTCGCCGGCGTCGAGCGTGTTGTTCGGGCCCTTGCGGAAGGAGCGGCCGATGGGGTGGATCGGCGGCAGGTAGAGCACGTCGAAGCCCATCGCGGCCACCGCGGGAAGGCGGTCGATCGCGGTGCGGAAGGATCCGCTGGTCACGGTCCCGTCCTCGTGGCGCACGGCGCCCTCGGAGCGGGGGAAGAACTCGTACCAGGCGCCGACGCCGGCGCGGGTGCGCTCGACGTGGACGGTGCGCGGCTCCGAGACGCTGGTGAGGCTCATCACCGGGCGGGCGTCGAGCGCGCCGTGGACGGCGGGATCGGTCGCCGCGGCGAGGCGCTCCTCGGCGCTCAGCGTGGTGTCGCCGACTCGGGCGGCGGTGTCGGAGAGCAGGCTGCGCTCGCCCTCGGGCCGCAAGGAGTCGTCGGCGCCGCTGCGCAGCAGGCCCTCGCCGATGGCGAAGGTGACGTCGATGTCCAGGCCGGCCGGGATCTTGACCTCGGCCGTGTGGAGCCAGGTCGCCCAGTCGTCGGCGTAGGCGCGGATGCGGTAGCTCCAGTCGCCCTCCTCGTCGAGGGCCACGAGGCGCCCGTAGCGGTCGGTGCCGGTCGCGAGGAGCGACATGCGGTGCTCCGACTCGGCCCCGGACGGCGAGCGCAGCAGGAGGTCGACGCCGATGAGGTCGTGCCCCTCGCGGAAGGCCGTGGCAGCGAAGGGGACGACCTCGCCGACGAACGCCTTCGCGGGCCAGCGGTCGTCCTCGAGCCGCGGCTGCGGGTCGATGATCGGCAGTCGCTCGGCCCGGACGCGGTAGCCGCTCCCGGTCGTCGCGGTCGCCGTCGACGCGTCGGGTGCGTCCGCGGTCACCGGGGCGGCCGGTGCACTGTCGGCCGCGGGGGGAGCAGGAGTCGCCTCGGGGGCGGCGGCGGGCGCCGGAGCGGCCGTCTCGGGAGGCGCCGACGCCTCCTGGGGTGCGCGTCCGCGACCCGCTCGCCGTGCGTCCTTGCCGTTCTGAGCCTTGCCGAAAGGTATCTGAGCCACGTCACGACAGTAGCGACCGGCGGCGGCTCGCACACGACGGTTGCGCCCGCGCTCGGGCCTGTGCAAACGGACCCGGGGAGCGCGTGCCGGAGCGTCGGGGCGGGTCCGCGTCCCGCCGATCCGCGGTGGTCGGGGTCCGCTAGGGTGACCGAGCGCGACCGCCCCGGTGCTCCGCGACCGGGCGCTCCGGGGTCCGCAGAGAGTCGAGGGGTGCCGTGAAGGCGATCCGCCGCTTCATCGTCCGCTCCGTCCTCCCGCCCGAGCTCTCGGCTCTGGGCGATCTGGCGGGCAATCTCCGCTGGGCCTGGCACGAGCCCGCCCGGCGCTTGTTCGAGCGGGTCGATCCGGAGCTGTGGCGGCGCGGGGGAGCGGACCCCACCGCTCTGCTCGGAGCAGTGAGCCCCGAGCGCCTCGTCGAGCTGGCGGGGGACCAGGGCTTCGTCGACGAGGCGTGGCGCCTCCGCGACGAGCTGGAGCGCTACCGCACCGAGCCGCGGTGGTACCAGTCGCTGCCGGAGTCCGCCCCGCGCTCGATCGCCTACTTCTCGCCGGAGTTCGGCATCGCGGCGGCGCTGCCCCAGTACTCCGGCGGACTCGGCATCCTCGCCGGCGACCACCTGAAGGCCTCCTCGGACCTGGGCGTGCCGCTCACCGGCGTGGGCCTCTTCTACCGGTCGGGCTACTTCTCGCAGAAGCTCTCCGCCGACGGATGGCAGCTCGAGTCCTACCCCTCTCTCGATCCGGACGGGCTGCCGCTGCGCGTCGTCCGTCTCGCCGACGGCTCGCCCGCCCGCATCGTGCTGGCGCTCCCCGAGGGACGCGCGCTCTACGCCCGGGTCTGGCGCGCGGAGGTCGGCCGGGTGACCCTCCTCCTGCTCGACACCGACATCCCCGAGAACGAGGACTCGCTCCGCTCCGTCACCGACCGCCTCTACGGCGGCGGGGGCGAGCACCGCCTGCTGCAGGAGCTGCTGCTGGGCATCGGCGGGGTCCGCGCGCTCGAGCTCTGGGCCGAGGTCTCGGGCGGCGTCCTCCCGGAGGTGTTCCACACCAACGAGGGGCACGCCGGCTTCCAGGGGCTCGAGCGCATCTCCGGCCTGATCGGCGCGGGCCTGGACTTCGACCAGGCTCTCCAGGTGGTGCGGGCGAGCACGGTCTTCACCACGCACACTCCGGTGCCGGCGGGCATCGACCGCTTCGACCGCGGGATGATCGAGGAGTACTTCTCCACGGAGCTGCTCCCGGGCGTGCAGGTCGAGGACGTGCTCGCGCTGGGCGCCGAGCCGGGGGACTCCGGGACGGCGTTCAACATGGCGTACATGGGCCTGCGGCTCGCGCAGCGCTCCAACGGCGTCTCGACGCTGCACGGCGAGGTCAGCCGATCGATGTTCTCGAGCCTCTGGCCCGGCTTCGAGACGGCGGAGGTGCCGATCGGCTCGGTGACGAACGGCGTCCACGCGGCCACCTGGACCGATCCGATCCTCCGGCGGCTCGCGGAGGAGCGGCTCGGCACCGACGACACGACGCGGGCCGACTGGGCCTCGGGTGCGCTCGGCGACACCGAGCTGTGGGCCGCGCGCCGGGCGATGCGGGAGCAGCTGGTGCGGGATGCCCGCCGCCGGGCCGCCCGCTCCTGGCGCGAGCAGAACCCGGGCGGCCTCCCGCCGGCCTGGCTCGACGAGCTGCTGGACCCGGACGTGCTCACCATCGGCTTCGCGCGGCGGGTGCCGACCTACAAGCGGCTGACCCTGATGCTCCACGACCCCGAGCGTCTGCGCGCGCTGCTCACCCACCCGCAGCACCCGATCCAGATCGTCATCGCGGGCAAGTCCCACCCGGCCGACGAGGAGGGGAAGCGCCTGATCCAGCGGCTCGTCCGCTTCGCGCAGGAGCCGGACGTGCGCCGCAGGATCGTCTTCCTGCCGGACTACGACATCGCGATGGCGCAGCTGCTCTACCCGGGCACCGACGTCTGGCTCAACAACCCGCTGCGCCCGCTCGAGGCGTGCGGCACCTCGGGGATGAAGGCGGCGCTCAACGGCTCGCTCAACCTCTCGATCCTCGACGGCTGGTGGAACGAGTACTTCGACGGCGAGAACGGCTGGGCGATCCCCTCCTCCGACCGCGCGCTCGACCCGGAGGCCCGCGACACGCTCGAGGCCGAGGCGCTCTACGAGCTGCTCGAGACCGAGGTCGTGCCGCGCTACTACGAGCGCGATCACGACGGAGTGCCCCGTCGGTGGGTGCGGTCGATCCGGCACACCCTCGCGACCCTCTCGCCCGAGGTCTCCGCCGAGCGGATGGTGCGCCAGTACGTCGAGGCGCTCTACTCGCCGGCCGCCGAGGCAGGGCGCGCGGTCGCCGCCGACCACTTCGAGCCGGCCAAGGAGCTGGCGAGCTGGAAGCGGCGGGTCCGCGCCGGCTGGCCCGGGGTCGCGGTCGCGTCCGTCGAGTCCGGCGGGATCGACGCGGTGCCCCAGCGCGGGGACCGGCTCGCCGTGCGGGCGGGCGTGCGCCTGGGGGAGCTCTCGCCGGCGGACGTCTCGGTCGAGGTCGTCTACGGGACGACGTCCGCTGACGGCTCGCTCACCGAGGTCCGCCACCACGAGCTCGAGGTGGTCGAGGAGTCGGGTGCCGTGGTGCCCGCCGACGCGGTCGGGCGCGTGCCCTACGCCGGAGTGGTCACCCTCGACCGCAGCGGCTCCTTCGGCTACACCGTCCGCGTCGTGCCGCGGCATCCCCTCCTGGCCCGCTCCGCCGAGCTGGGACTGGCCGCCGCCGCCGGCTGACCCCGCCCGGTCCCTCTCCGCGAGATGCCGCTCCGGTGCGCCTTCCTCGGCGCCTCGCGGACCGGAGTGGGATCTCGCGGGAGGAGGACGGCGCATGGAGCGAAACGGCGCCCGGAGGAGGACGGCGGGGAGCAGGGGTCAGCGCGCGATGTCGGCGAGGAGGGCGGCCGTCGCGGCGACGAGGTCGGCGGGGGCGAGCTCGATGTCGAAGCCCCGGCGCCCGCCCGAGACGAGCACCGTGTCGTGGAGCTCGACGGTCTCGTCGATCACGGTGCGGTGCCGCGTCCTCTGCCCGAGCGGCGAGATGCCGCCGAGCACGTAGCCGGTCCGGCGCTGGGCCAGCACGGGGTCGGCCATCGCCGCCCTCCTGCCTCCGACCGCGGCCGCGAGCTCCTTCAGCCCGAGCGAGCCGGTGACGGGCACGACGCCCACTACGAGCTCGCCGTCGACGTCGACCATCAGGGTCTTGAACACGCGCTCCGGCTCGACGCCGAGCGCCTCGGCCGCCTCGAGCCCGTAGCGCGTCGTGGCCGGGTCGTGCCGGTACTGGCGGGGAGTGAAGGGGACGCCCGCCGCCGTCAGCGCGACGGTCGCCGGGGTCCCCGGCCCGCTCCTCGCCATCAGGCGTCCTGCTCGGCCGCCGGCCCGTGCGCGGCGAAGAGCTGCATCGAGGTTCCGGCCACGCGGATGACCTGCCCCGGCTCGAACGATTCGCCGTGCTCCAGCGGCTCCGGCTCCTCGCTGTTCCACAGGCGCGTGTAGCCGGCGACCCCCTCGTCCTCGGCGAGCACGACCGTGGTGTCCTGCTCGACGCCGTGCACCACCAGCAGGACACGGTCCGGCTCGCCCTCGACCGGCGTCGAGGCCGCGAGGTACTGCAGCGTCCGGTTGGCGGCGGAGGTCCAGTCGTGCTCGCTCATCCCGCGCCCGTGGGCGTCGAACCACGTCATGGTCGTGGCGCCCGGCTCGCTCGCGTCGCCGCTGCCGTAGCGGGAGGGACGCAGCGCCGGGTGCTCACGCCGCAGGCGCAGCAGGGTGCGCGTGTGCGCGCGGAGCGCGAGCTGCCAGTCGGCCAGGCCCTCCCAGCGCACCCAGGTCAGGTCCGAGTCCTGGCAGTAGGCGTTGTTGTTGCCGCGCTGGCTGCGCCCGGTCTCGTCGCCCGCCGTGATCATCGGCACGCCGGCCGACAGCAGCAGGGTGCCGAGGAGGTTCCGCATCGCCTTGCGCCGCGCCAGCGTGATCCGCTCGTCGGTGGTGGGGCCCTCGAAGCCGTGGTTGAAGGAGCGGTTGGTGTCGGCTCCGTCGCGGTTCGACTCGCCGTTGCCGATGTTGTGCTTGACGTTGTACGAGACGAGGTCCGCCAGCGTGAAGCCGTCGTGCGCGGTGACGAAGTTGACCGAAGCGAGGGGGCCCCGCTCCGCCGAGAAGGTGTTGGAGGAGCCCGAGAGCCGGGTCGCGAAGCCGCCGATGCCGACGGGGGCCGTGCCGGCGCGGCGGGCGTAGTCGATGTCCGAGAGCCAGAAGTTGCGGGCGCGGTCGCGGTAGCGGTCGTTCCACTCCGACCACCTGGCCGGGAAGTTCCCCGTCTGCCAGCCGCCCATTCCCACGTCCCAGGGCTCGGCGATCATCTTCACGCCGGCCAGCGCCGGATCCTCGACCGCGGCCCGCAGCAGCGGATGGTCGCTCCGGAAGTGCGCGATCTCGTCCCGGCCGAGGGTCGCGGCCAAGTCGAGCCGGAAGCCGTCGATCCCGACCTCGCCCGACCAGTAGCGCATCGAGTCCAGCGCGAGGCGCTGCGCCGCCGGCCGGCCGAAGTCGATCGTGTTCCCGCAGCCCGTGACGTCCACGTAGTGGCCCTCGGGCGTCTGGCGGTACCAGCCGGCGTCGTCGATCCCGCGCAGGCTCGACATCGGCCCGCCCGGCCCCTCCTCGGCGGTGTGGTTGTAGACCACGTCCAGGATCACCTCGAGGCCGGCCTCGTGCAGGAGCTTCACCATCCCCTTGAACTCCCGGAGCACCGCGGACGGTCCGCCGCGCTGCGCGGTGGAGGAGGCGTACGCGGCGTGCGGGGCGAAGAAGTTCAGCGTGTTGTAGCCCCAGTAGTTGGTCAGCCCCTGCCGCAGCAGGCGCTGCTCCGACACGAACGCGTGCACGGGCAGCAGCTCGACCGCCGTCACGCCCAGATCGAGCAGCGCCGAGACCGTCGACTCGTGCGCCAGGCCGGCGTAGGTGCCGCGCAGCTCCACGGGCAGCGCCGGGTTCAGCCGGGTCAGCCCCTTCACATGCGCCTCGTAGATCACGGTGCGGTCCATCGGGGTGCCGGGCCGGGAGGAGGAGCCCCAGTCGAACGCGTCGTCCACGACGACCGAGCGCCACTCGTTCTCCGCCACCCGGTGCAGGCCGCGGGAGTACGGCTCCAGCAGGGCCCGGCGGGGGTCGAAGCGGTGCCGGGGGCCCGTCGGCCCGTCGACGCGCAGGGCGTAGCGGCGGCCGGGGGCCAGCAGATCGGAGCGCGCGGACCAGACCGCGGCGTCGTCGCGCGCCAGCGGGACCGTGCGGGTCACCCAGGTCGGATCCTTCTCGTCGTACAGCAGCAGATCGACGGCGCTCGCGCTCTCGGACCAGACCCGCAGCTCACCGCCCTGATCGTCCACGGTCACGCCGAGCCGGGCCAGGGGATCGTGAGAGGTCATGCGACTTACAGTAGTGACGGGCACCGGCTCCCTCCGTGCCCCCGACGCGGGACGAAGGGCTGCTGTGATCTACCTCGACCACGCCGCGACCACCCCGCTGCGCGCCTCGGCGCTCGCCGCGTTCGCGGAGGCGTCCGCCCACGGCGGCAATCCCTCCTCCGTCCACGGCTCCGGCCAGGAGGCGCGCCGCCGGCTGGAGGACGCCCGGTCGGCGCTCGCCGGGGTGCTCGGCTGCGAGCCGATCGAGGTGATCCTCACCGCCGGCGGCACCGAGGCGGTCAACCTCGGGATCAAGGGCCTCTACTGGCAGCGCCGGAGCGAGGACCCGGCTCGCGTCCGGGTCCTGGTCGCCGAGGGGGAGCACCACGCGACGCTCGACTCGGCCACCTGGCTCGCCGAGCACGAGGGCGCCGTCCTCGAGTGGCTGCCTCTCGACGACGAGGGCACCCTGCGGCCGGAGGCGCTCGCCGCTGCGCTGGAGGAGGACCCCGGATCGGTCGCCCTGGTCACGGTGCTCTGGGTCAACAACGAGATCGGGACGATCAACCCGATCGCCGAGCTGGCGGCCGCGTGCGCCCGCGCCGGCGTCCCCCTCCACGTCGACGCGGTCGCCGCCCTCGGACACGTGCCGCTGCGGATCGCCGAGATCCGCCGCGCCTCCGGCTCCGGGCGCGGCGCGGGACTGGCCGCCGTCAGCGTCTCGGGTCACAAGGTCGGCGGGCCGATCGCGACCGGTGCGCTCGTGCTCGCCCGCGACGCCCGCGTGGTCCCGGTGCTGCACGGAGGCGGACAGCAGCGGGGCGTCCGCTCCGGAACTCAGGACGTGCCCGGTGCCGCGGCCTTCGCCGCCGCCGCGGTCGAGGCGGACGCCGAGCTGTCTGCGGAGGCGCAGCGCCTGGCCGCCCTGCGCGACCGGCTCGTCGCGGGCGTCCTCGCCGCCGTGCCGGGGGCGACCCTGACCGGGCCCGCCCTCGACTCCGGACGCCGGGTCGCCAACAACGCGCACCTCGCCTTCCCCGGTGCGCAGGGCGACTCCCTCCTCTTCCTCCTCGACACCTCGGGCGTCTCCGTCTCGACCGGGTCCGCCTGCACGGCGGGGATCCCGGAGCCCTCGCACGTGGTCCTCGCGCTCGGCCGGAGCGAGGACGAGGCCCGCGGGGTGCTCCGGATGACGCTCGGCCACACCTCGACCGACGCGGACGTCGACGCCCTCCTGGCCGCGCTGCCCGGCGCCTACGCCCGCGCCGCCCGAGCCGGACTCTCGAACCGCGCGGTGCTGCCCGCCTGAACCCCTGCCGGCCGCGCCCGCGGGAAACGTAGACTCGCACGGTGAAGGTTCTGGCGGCGATGAGCGGTGGAGTGGACTCGGCGGTGGCCGCGGCCCGCGCGGTGGAGGCTGGGCACGACGTGGTGGGCGTGCACCTCGCCCTGAGCAGGATGCCCGGCACGCTGCGCACCGGCAGCCGGGGGTGCTGCACGATCGAGGACTCGATGGACGCGCAGCGCGCCGCGAACGTCCTCGGCATCCCGTACTACGTGTGGGACTTCTCCGAGCGGTTCAAGCTGGACGTCGTCGACGACTTCGTCGCCGAGTACTCGGCGGGCCGCACCCCGAACCCCTGCATGCGCTGCAACGAGCGGATCAAGTTCGCCGCCCTGCTCGAGAAGGCTCTCGACCTCGGCTTCGACGCGGTCTGCACCGGCCACTACGCCTCCCTCCGCACCGCTGCCGACGGCTCCCCGGAGCTCCACCGCGCGAGCGACGAGGCGAAGGACCAGTCCTACGTCCTCGGCGTGCTGACGGAGCAGCAGTTGCGGCACTCGATGTTCCCGCTCGGCTCCACGCCGTCCAAGGCGATCGTGCGCGCGGAGGCGGCCGAGCGGGGCCTCAGCGTCGCGAGCAAGCCCGACAGCTACGACATCTGCTTCATCCCCGACGGCGACACCCGCGGCTGGCTCGCCGAGCGCGTCGCCCCCGAGACCGGAGCGGTCGTCGATCGGGACGGCGCGGTGGTCGGCTCCCACGAGGGCGCTCACGGGTACACGGTGGGCCAGCGCCGGGGCCTGCACCTCGGCGTCCCCGCGCCCGACGGTCGGCCGCGCTTCGTCCTGGAGGTGCGGCCGGTGAGCAACGAGGTCGTCGTCGGTCCGCGCGAGGCGCTGCGCATCGGCGAGATCGCCGGCGAGCGGTTCACCTGGGCGGGCGCCGCTCCCGAGGACGCGGACGCGCCCTTCCGCTGCGACGTCCAGATCCGCGCGCACGCCGACCCGGTCCCCGCCTCCGCGGTGGTGTCGCACGTCGATGGCAGGGTGGAGCTCGTGATCACTCCGGACTCGCCGCTCGACGGCGTCGCCCCCGGCCAGACGGCCGTCGTCTACCTCGGCACCCGCGTGCTGGGCCAGTGCACGATCGACCGCACGGTCGCGGCCGACGCCGCGGTGCTCCGGTGAGCGCCGTCGAGCCCGCCGCCCGCGTCGAGGAGCTGCGGGCGCGGATCCGGTCGGCGAGCGACGACTACTACGCGGCCGACTCCTCGCCGCTGTCCGACGCCGAGTACGACGCCCTGGTGCGCGAGCTCGCCGCGCTCGAGGCCGAGCACCCCGAGCTCGCCGCCGAGGACTCGCCGACGCGGACCGTCGGCGGGATCGTCGGAGCGGGCCTCGCCCCGATCGACCACGCCGAGCGGATGCTCTCCCTCGACAACGTGTTCTCGGCCGAGGAGCTGCGCGAGTGGTGCGAGAAGACGGTGGCCTCGGCCGACCGCCCCGTCGCCTGGCTCACGGAGCTCAAGATCGACGGGCTCGCGATCTCCCTCCACTACGAGGACGGCCGCCTCGTCACGGCGGCGACCCGCGGTGACGGCCGCACCGGCGAGGACGTCACCGTCAACGCCCTCCGCGTCGCGGGCATCCCCGAGCGCCTCTCCGGCGAGGGCCACCCGGCACTCGTCGAGGTCCGCGGCGAGGTCTTCATCCCCGTGGCCGCCTTCGCCGAGCTGAACGCACTCCAGGAGACGCTGCGCGACGAGGCGGTCGAGGAGGCGCGGACCCGCTGGTCGTCCCGCCCGCCCGCCACCCGAGGCGTCTTCGAGGAGGAGAAGGCGCGCACGAGCGCACTGCGGCGCTTCCCGACCTTCGCCAACCCGCGGAACGCGGCGAGCGGCGGCCTCCGCCAGCAGCTCGACAAGAAGTCGGGTCTCGACCTGCGCGCCGGCGAGGCGCGCGTCGGCTCCCTCGCGCTCTACGTGCACGGCATCGGCGCCTGGCCGGACCCGCCGGTCGCGACCCAGTCCGAGGTCTACGGGCTCCTCTCCTCCTGGGGGCTGCCGGTCAGCGGCCACAACCGCGTCTCGGCCTCGGTGGAGGAGGTGCTCGCCTTCGTCGAGCGCTACGGCCGCGAGCGGCACTCGGTCGAGCACGAGATCGACGGCGTGGTCGTGAAGGTGGACGAGCTCGAGCTGCACGACGAGCTCGGCGCCACCAGCCGGGCGCCGCGCTGGGCGATCGCCTACAAGTACCCGCCCGAGGAGGTGCACACGAAGCTCCTCGACATCGTCGTGAGCGTCGGGCGCACCGGCCGCGCGACGCCGTTCGCCCAGATGACCAAGGTGAAGGTCGCGGGGTCCGAGGTGCGCCAGGCCACGCTGCACAACGCCGACGTGGTCAGGGCCAAGGGCGTGCTCATCGGCGACACGGTCGTGCTGCGGAAGGCCGGGGACGTCATCCCCGAGGTGCTCGGCCCGGTGGTGGAGCTCCGCGACGGCTCCGAGCGCGAGTTCGTGATGCCGACGCAGTGCCCCGAGTGCGGCACCACGCTCGCTCCGGCCAAGGAGGGCGACGTCGACCTGCGCTGCCCCAACGCGGAGTCCTGCCCCGCGCAGGTCCGCGGGCGCGTCGAGCACATCGGCAGCCGCGGCGCGCTCGACATCGAGGCGCTCGGCGAGGTCAGCGCCGCCGCCCTGACCCAGCCCCTGGTGCCCGCCGAGCCGCCGCTGCGGACCGAGGCCGGCCTGTTCGAGCTCACGGTGGCCGATCTCTTCCCGATCGAGGTCGTCGTCCGCGACTCCGAGACCGGTCTGCAGAAGCTCGACGCGAAGGGCGATCCGAAGGTCGTCACGCCCTTCAAGCGCAAGCGGCAGCTCGCCAAGGACGGCGCCTTCGACCCGGAGGCGGGAGCCTTCGCGGGGGACGCCGCCTCCGTGCCCTCCACCAACGCCCTCCGGCTGGTCGAGAACATCGAGCGGGCGAAGACCAAGGAGCTGTGGCGTCTGCTGGTCTCGCTCAGCATCCGGCACGTCGGCCCGGTCGCCGCGCGCGCGCTGGCGGGCTACTTCGGCTCGCTCGACGCGATCCGCGGGGCGAGCCGCGACGAGCTCGCCGCGGTCGACGGGGTGGGCGGGATCATCGCCGACGCCCTGATCGCCTGGTTCGAGGTCGACTGGCACGTCGAGATCGTCGACCGCTGGGCCGCGGCCGGAGTGCGCTTCGCCACGCCCGGCCACCCCGGTCCCGGTGCCGCGGACGCCGCCGGCGGGGTGCTCGCGGGTCTCACGGTCGTGGCGACCGGCAGCCTGGAGGGGTACTCCCGCGAGGGGGCGCAGGAGGCCATCCTCGCGGCCGGCGGCAAGGCCGGCTCGAGCGTCTCCAAGAAGACCGACTACGTCGCCGCCGGTCCCGGCGCCGGCAGCAAGCTCGGCAAGGCCGAGGCCCTGGGGCTCCGGATCATCACCGCGGCCGAGTTCCACCTCCTGGTGACGGAGGGACCGGACGCGATCGCGCTGCCGGAGGAGGCGTCCGCCGACGCTCCGGAGGAGGCCGCCGCCGGCCCGGACGGGGACGTCGCCGGCGCATCGCGCTCCGACGCCTCGCCGGAGGACGACGCCGTGCCGGAGACCGACGCCGTCTCGGACGCGGCCGCCCCGAGCACGGAGGAGCCGACCGGGCCCGATGCCTGACGCGGGCGGCGGGGAGCGGCGTGCGTTCCTGCGCCGCTCCCTCGCCGACGCAGCGTCGCTCGCGCTCGACGCCGCGGCTCGGCCCACCACCGCCGAGCGTCGGACCGCCGAGGTGCTCGGGCGGATCGACCACGTGGTCGTGCTCTCCTTCGCCGGCCGCAGCCGCGACCAGGTCCTCGGCGCGCTCGACGACACGGACGGCCCGGTGTTCACCGGCGGCACGGACGCCGTGATGACAGCGCCCGGCCCGGACGATCCTCCGGGCGCGCGCTTCGCCCCCGAGATGCTGCCGGTGCACGCGCTCCTCGCCACGGCCTTCGCGCGGGCCGACCATTGGCGCGCCGACGGCCGCGATCCGCTGCCGGCGGCCCTGCACGCGGCCCGGGAGACCGGCACCGGCTGGGCTCTCGCGGTCGACGAGCGGCAGGGCGTCTCGACCACGCTCCTCGCCGATCCGGAGTGGCCCCACCGCGATCCTGGCGCCGCCGGCTCCCGCGGCGGGCGCCTCCTTCCCGTCGACGCGCTGGCCGCCGAGGCCGCTGCCGGCTCCCTGCCTCCGCTCGTCCTGGTCGAGCCGCGGTCCCTCGTCGATCCGGCCGACTTCGCCGACGCCGCAGCCGCCGGCACCGATCGATCCGCCGATGCGCGCCTCGCGGAGCAGCTGCTGCACGTCGTGTTCGACGCCGTCCGCGACGGGGAGCGGGCGGGGCGGCGGATGCTGCTCCTCGTCACCGCGCGGGGGAGCGCGGAGCGGCCCGGCACGGTGCCGGCGCTCGTGCTCGCCTCGGCCGTCCCCTCGGGTGCACGGATCGGCGTGCCGCTCGGTCCGGAGACTCCCGCGCAGCTCGTCCGCGCCCGGGCGGGCGGGCGCCGGGCCCTCGTCGATCCGCAGGTCCGGGAGCTGGCCGCACTCCTCGGCGGTCCCGACCGGTCCCTCGCGCGCTGGCCCCGCACGGCGCCGGCGTTCGCGCCGCCCGCGCCGGTCGGGCGGCGCCTCCGCGACGCAGCCCGCCGCGCGCACGTCGACCCCGAGCCGGAGGCCGGACTGCTCGCCCGCGTTCGAGCCGCCGTCCCGGGCGCGTCGCTACACTCCGAGCAGGCGCAGGCGGCGCAGGAGAGGCGGCGGAGATGACCAGCGAGCGGACTCCCTCGGAGCACGACGACGGAGCTCCCCGCTCCCGCTCGCGCCGCCGCTTCCTGGCCGGCACCGCCGCCGCCGGAGTCGGAGCCGGAGCCCTCGCCGGCGGCGCGATCGGCGCGGCCGTCGCCTCCGGCCCCCGCCGCGAGGAGGAGCCGCGACTGCCCGCCCGCACGGAGCCGGGATTCGACCACGTCGTCGTGATCATGTTCGAGAACCGCTCCTTCGACAACGTCCTCGGCCGCCTCTACGGACCGGACGACCTGCCCGCGGGCGAGAGCTTCGAGGGCCTCCTCCCCGACGAGCGGACGAACACCAGCGCCGGGGGACTGACCGTCGGCACGCACGTCTACGAGGGCGCCACCGACTCCGTGATGCGCCAGCCCGACCCGGACCCGGGCGAGGAGTACCCGCACGTCAACACCCAGCTCTTCGGCACGGTGGATCCGCCCGAGAACGCCGGCCGCACCGTCGGCGCCATGACCGCGCCCTTCAACGCGCCCGCCGACGCCTCCGCCCCGACGATGAGCGGCTTCCTCGAGGACTACGTCCAGCACCTGAGGGTGATGAAGAAGGGGCAGGAGCCCACGGCGGAGGAGGTGCGGACGATCATGGGCGGCTTCTCGCCGGAGATGCTGCCCGTCTTCTCCACCCTCGCCCGCGAGTTCGCCGTCTTCGACCAGTGGTTCTGCGCCGTCCCCTCCCAGACCTTCTGCAACCGGTCCTTCCTGCACGCGTCGACCTCGCACGGCTTCGTCACCAACAAGCAGGGCGGCGGCTACGAGAAGTGGCTCGCGGACGACCTGGCCGACGCGCCGACGGTGTTCAACCGCCTCGAGGAGGCGGGGAGGACCTGGCGCGTCTACTTCGACGCGCTGCAGGTGGTCTCGTACACCGGGTTCCTGCACGCGCCGGTGCTCGAGAAGTACTGGAAGACCCACTTCTCGACGATGGACCGGTTCTACGCCGACGTGGAGAACGGCGAGCTGCCCGACTACGCCTTCCTCGAGCCGCGGCTCGTCTTCGACCACAACGACATGCACCCGCCGACCGGGGTCCTGCACGAGGACGAGGTCGACGGCACGCCCGTCTACGACAGCGCGCTGTCCGACGTCCGCGCCGGCGAGCTGCTGCTGCACCAGGTGTACTCGGCCATCCGGGAGAGCGCGAGCACGACCGGCTCGAACGCGGTGAACACGCTGCTGCTGGCGACCTTCGACGAGCACGGCGGCCTCTACGACCACGTCCCCCCGCCGTCGGCGACTCCGCCGGGCGACGGCCGCGAGGGCGAGATGGGCTTCGCCTTCGACCGGCTCGGCTGCCGCGTGCCGGCGATCGCCGTCTCGGCGTACACGAGGGCCGGCACGATCGTGCACGACGAGCTGCACCACGGCGCCGTGATCCGGACCCTCAGCGCCCTGCACGGCCTCGAGCCGCTGACCGCTCGCGACGCCTCCGCCCCCGACCTCTTCGGGGTGCTGACGCTTGACGAGCCGCGGCAGATCGGCGACTGGCCGACCACGGTGCCGCAGTACCTGCCCCCGAACCCCGAGGCGGCACCGGCGCATCCGGCGCACGTGAACCGCGACAAGCCGCTGAGCCCGCCCGCCGTCGGCCTGATGGGCCTGCTGCTGGCCCGGTACGGCGAGCCCGGCGAGGACCTGCCGACCACCTACGAGGGGGCGTACAACGCACTCCTGAAGCACGGCTCCAGCCTCTTCGGCGGCTCCTGACGGGCGGGCGGCGCGGGCGGAGGCGGTGCGGGCGCGCCGAGTAGACTGGCGGCCGGAAATCCCCCCGAACCACCAGACGGAGACGCATGTCCGAGATCACGGCCGACACGGTCGCCCATCTGGCCCAGCTGGCCAGGATCGACCTCACTTCCGACGAGATCGGGAGCCTCACCAGGGAGCTCGGCCAGATCGTCGACTCCGTGCGCGCGGTCCAGGCCGTCGCCACGCCCGACGTGCCGGCGACCAGCCACCCGATCCCGCTCGAGAACGTCTTCCGGCCCGACGTGGTCGGCGAGACCCTCACGCTCGAGCAGGCGCTCTCCGGCGCGCCCGAGCACGACGGCAGCCGCTTCCAGGTCTCCGCGATCCTGGGGGAGGAGCAGTGAGCGCGCACGGCGACGAGCTCGTCCGCCTCAGCGCGTCCGCCCTCTCCGAGAAGCTGGCCGACGGCTCGGTCTCCTCGGTCGAGGCCACCCGCGCCCACCTCGAGCGCATCGACGCGGTCGACGGAGCGGTCCACGCCTTCCTCCACGTCGCGCGCGAGGGCGCGGTCGCGTCCGCCGAGGCGATCGACCGCCGGCGGGCCGACGGCGAGTCGCTGCACCCCCTCGCCGGGGTGCCTCTCGCGGTCAAGGACGTCATCGTCACGAACGACATGCCGACCACGAGCGGCTCCCGCATCCTCGAGGGCTGGCGCCCGCCTTACGACGCGACCGTCATGCGCAAGGTCCGCGAGGCCGGGCTGGTCCCGATCGGCAAGACCAACATGGACGAGTTCGCGATGGGCTCGACCACCGAGCGCAGCGCCTACGGCACCACCCACAACCCGTGGGACCTCGACCGCATCCCCGGCGGCTCCGGCGGCGGGTCCGCCGCGGCCGTCGCGAGCTACGAGGCGCCCCTGGCCCTCGGCTCCGACACCGGGGGATCGATCCGCCAGCCCGCGCACGTGACCGGCACCGTCGGCGTGAAGCCGACCTACGGCGGCGTGTCCCGCTACGGAGCGATCGCGCTCGCCTCGAGCCTCGACCAGATCGGCCCCGTCTCCCGGACGGTCCTCGACTCCGCGCTGCTGCACGACGTCATCGCGGGCCACGACCCGCGCGACTCGACGTCGCTGCGCGACTCCTGGCCCTCCTTCGCCGACGCGGTGCGCCGCGCCGACGTGACGGGCCTCCGGATCGGCGTGGTCAAGGAGCTCGACGGCGGCGAGGGCTTCCAGCCCGGCGTGCTGGCGCGCTTCCACGAGGCGCTCGAGATCCTGCAGGGCGCCGGAGCCGAGGTCGTCGAGGTGAGCCTCCCGAGCGTCGAGCACGCGGTCGCCGCCTACTACCTGATCCTCCCCGCGGAGGCCTCCAGCAACCTCGCCAAGTTCGACTCGGTCCGGTTCGGCCTCCGCGTCACGCCGGAGGGCGGCGGCACGGTCGAGCAGGTCATGTCCGCGACCCGCGAGCAGGGCTTCGGCCCCGAGGTCAAGCGCCGGATCATCCTCGGCACCTACGCGCTCTCGGCCGGCTACTACGACGCCTACTACGGCAGCGCGCAGAAGGTCCGGACCCTGGTGCAGCGGGACTTCGACGCGGCCTTCGCGGACGTCGACGTGATCGCCTCGCCGACGGCGCCGACGACCGCCTACCGCCTCGGCGAGAAGCTCGACGACCCGCTGGCGATGTACCGAGGCGACGTCGCGACCATCCCGGCGAACCTGGCCGGCATCCCCGGCATCTCCGTCCCCGCCGGCCTCGCCGACGAGGACGGGCTGCCCGTCGGCATCCAGTTCCTCGCTCCCGCCCGGGAGGACGTGCGCCTCTACACCGTGGGCGCCGCGCTCGAGGCGCTGCTCGAGGAGAAGTGGGGCCGCCCGCTCCTCGCGCAGGCTCCCGACCTGACCCACTCCGTGCTCTCCGCGACCGAGGAAGGTGCCGTCTGATGGCCTCCGCGCACACGTCCGCTCCCGAGCTGATGGACTACGACGAGGTCTTCGAGACCTTCGAGCCGGTGCTCGGCTTCGAGGTGCACGTCGAGCTCAACACGAAGACCAAGATGTTCTCGGACGCGCCGAACGAGTTCGGATCCGAGCCCAACACGAACGTGACCCCGGTCGACCTCGGCCTCCCGGGCTCGCTGCCGGTCGTGAACGAGCAGGCCGTCCGCTACTCGATCAGCCTCGGCCTCGCCCTGGGCTGCTCGATCGCCCCGTCCAGCCGCTTCGCGCGCAAGAACTACTTCTATCCGGACCTGGCGAAGAACTACCAGATCTCGCAGTTCGACGAGCCGATCGCCTTCGAGGGCTCGGTCGAGATCGAGCTGGCCGACGGCGCGCTCGTGCAGATCCCGATCGAGCGCGCGCACATGGAGGAGGACGCCGGCAAGCTCACGCACGTCGGCGGCGCCACCGGCCGCATCCAGGGCGCAGAGTACTCGCTCGTGGACTACAACCGCGCGGGGGTCCCGCTCGTCGAGATCGTCACGAAGCCGATCTACGGCGCGGGGAAGAGCGCACCCGAGTACGCGAAGGCCTACGTCGCGACGATCCGCGACATCGTGCTGGCCCTCGGCATCTCGGACGCCAAGATGGAGCGCGGCAACCTGCGCTGCGACGCGAACGTCTCGCTCCGCCCGATCGGCCAGGAGAAGCTCGGAACCCGCACCGAGACCAAGAACGTCAACTCGCTCCGCTCGGTCGAGCGCGCCGTCCGCTACGAGATCCAGCGCCAGGCGGCGATCCTCGCCGCGGGCGGCACGATCACGCAGGAGACGCGCCACTGGCACGAGGACACCGGCCGCACCTCCGCGGGACGGCCCAAGAGCGACGCCGACGACTACCGCTACTTCCCGGAGCCCGACCTGCTCCCGGTGGTGCCGAGCCCCGAGATGATCGAGGAGCTGCGCGCCGCGCTCCCCGAGAAGCCCGCCGACCGCCGCCGCCGCCTCAAGCAGGAGTGGGGCTTCACCGACCTCGAGTTCCAGGACGTCGCCAACAGCGGCCTGCTGGTCGAGATCACCGAGACCGTCTCCGCGGGAGCCGCTCCGCAGGCGGCCCGCAAGTGGTGGACCGGGGAGATCGCGCGCCTCGCGAACGCGGCGGGCGAGGACCCGGCCTCCCTGGTCACTCCGGCGCAGGTCGCCGAGCTCGCCGGTCTGATCGAGAGCGGCACGCTGACCGACCGCCTCGCCCGCGAGGTCCTCCAGGGCGTCATCGCCGGAGAGGGCACCCCGCAGGAGGTCGTCGACGCCCGGGGACTCGCGGTCGTCTCGGACGACGGAGCGCTCATCGAGGCGATCGACGCGGCACTGGCCTCGCAGCCCGACGTGCTCGCGAAGATCCGCGACGGCAAGGTGCAGGCCGCCGGTGCCGTGATCGGTGCCGTGATGAAGGCCATGAAGGGGCAGGCCGACGCTGCCCGCGTCCGCGAGCTCGTCCTGGAGCGCGCGGCCGGCTGAGCCGGTGCGCGGGGAGGTGCGGTCATGAGCGGTGGAACCGGCGACGCGCCCCTTCCCGCGCGGCTCGAGCTGCCGGCGGGCGCCCTCCTGCGTCCTCTCGTCTCGAGCGACGCGGACCTCCTGCACGCGGTGATCGGCGAGCAGCGACCGTGGCTCGCGGCTCTCCTCCGCGGGGACGATCCGGCCGCCTTGCCGTCGGCGTCCCTCGGCGACGACGTGCGCGGTCTCCTGCGCCTCGAGGAGGAGTCGCATGCGGGCAGAGCGCACGCGTTCCTGCTCGTCGGCCCGGACCGCACCGAGGCGCTGGGCGCTCTGAGCGTCCGGCCCGGCGGCGGCGACTCCGCCGAGGCCTCCTGGTGGGTCGTCTCCGCCGTCCGGGGCTCGCGGCTCGAGGAGGAGCTCGACGCCTACGCGCGCCGCTGGCTCCAGCAGCACTGGCCCTTCGACACAATCACCACGCCCGACAACCACCCCGACGATCCCGCCTCCCTGGCCGGGGCGGACATCGTGGCGCTCGTGCCCGTCGCGCCGGAGCGCACGGCCCTCCCCGACGCCGACGCCGCCTCGGCGGCGCTCCTCTGGGCGGAGTACCGCTCCACGCATCCGGGAGTCGACGAAGCGCTCCCGCCGGTCGAGTCGTTCGGCGACAGCACGGCGATGGCGGACGAGCTGCTGGGCCTCGTGCGGCGCGGAGTGAAGACGGCCACGGCGTCCCTCGCCGAGGAGGGGGCGCCCGTCGCGGGCGACCACTGGATCGTCTGCGACGGCGCGGGAGCGGCGCGTGTCGTCCTCGTGACGGACGAGGTGCGGACCGGTCCGCTCGACTCCGTCGACGACGCGTTCGCCTGGGCCGAGGGCGAGGGGGACCGCACGCGCGCCTCCTGGCTCGACGGCCACCGCCGCTACTTCGCCCGCGTCTCACCGGGCGGCATCGGCGACGTGGTCTTCGAGCGCTTCCACGTGGTCTGGCCGGAGGCCGACGCCGAGCGCGCCGCCGCCTTCGCCCGCTCGGTCGGAGCGTTCCGGCCCGAGGAGCTCGACGGGACTCCCGCGCAGACCTAGGGGGTTTCCCGGATGCCCCGCTCAGGCGCCCTGCGCCAGAGTGGAGTCATGGCTACTCTCGTGCGCCCCCGTCGGGGCAGGATCATCGCCGGCGTCTGTGCCGGTCTCGCCCGCCGATTCGGCTGGAGCCCCTTCGTGGTGCGTCTCCTGTTCGTGCTCTCGTGCCTCCTCCCGGGGCCGCAGATCATCGCCTACCTCGTGATGTGGGTGGTCATCCCGAAGCAGAAGTGACCGAGGCCTCCGCTCCGAGCAGCCTCTGAGAGAACGCTCAGCACCCGGAGCGGTGAGAGGCCTACCGTGGCGGTGTGCGTCCGTCGGGCGCCGAGGAGGAGATCATGGGATTCCTGGACCGACTGCTGGGCCGCGACGAGCAGCCCGAGAGCGCACGCCGCTCGACGTACGCGCCGCCGCAGGCCGCGGACCGCAGGCCCGAGTACGGCTCCCATCCGGCGACGTCTCCGCGCACCGACGATGAGCGTGCCATCGAGCGCTACCGCTACCTCCTCCGCACCGCGCCGCCCGAGGCGATCGAGCAGGTGCACCGCGAGGCCTTCGAGCAGCTGACCCCGGAGAAGCGCCAGCAGGTCTTCCGAGAGCTCAGCGAGGGGGCCCCTGTCGGCGACGCGCCGAAGGACGACGATCCCCGCACGCTCGCCCAGTCCGCCACGAGGAGCGAGCTGCGCCAGCCCGGATTCATGGAGCGGCGCTTCTCCGGCGGCGGAGGCATGGGCTTCGGCGGCGTCCTCGCCTCCTCGATGCTCGGCACGATCGCCGGGTTCGCGATCGGCTCGGCCATCGCGGGCGCGTTCCTCCCCGACGCGGGAGGCGACTACGCCGGCGGTGACGGCGGGGGAGACGCCTCGGCCGACGGCGGAGCGGATGCGGGAGGTGCGGACGCCTCCGGTGCGGACGCCGGAGACGGCGGCGGCTGGGGCGACTCCGGCGGCGGCGACTT